>JBJSWM010000598.1:0-1910 GCA_046085865.1 Pirellulaceae bacterium | reverse complement strand
GGAAGGTTGCGGCGTCCTGAGGATGGGATGGAGCCGTTTCCAGCAAGATTGCTTTGGGACCTCGCTCCGGTCATCGAGAAACAGGCCGGTCCCTTCGGCTGCTCCATCGATCCCGATCCCCAGGCGTTGGTGCGCGCCAGCCGACTGGCTTCGCGGCCCGAAACAAGACAATTGCTGGCGCGATCTCCTGACCTAGTTCGCGACCAACTGATCGAAGCCTTGGGCCGCCAAGTTGTCAGCCTTCGACTGCTTCCTGAGAAGTCGACGACGGGCCTGGATCTTCTCATCGCCGATCGACACATGAAGCGCGTCGGTTTAGGGCTGGAAGCCATGCCCGATGGGATGAAGGATTACTTCGAGTGGTCTGGACATCATCGCCGAGTCCCTTCCCAAAGCTTGGTGCGGTGGTGGTTTACCCTATCCTCCAGCGCCATCGTTCGCTCCCCAGATGGGCACGCGTTCCGCATCCCCGATCAGTCTCTTCAGGTGCTTAGCGATCATGAGTTTCTGGATGCGACAGGTCAGCGAACTTCCAGTCAGAGCGAAGATATTGCAGGCAAATCGTTCGCCAGAGACTTCACGAAGCACTTTCGGGAATTGTGTCGCATGCATCGTTGTTATGGTCGGATCCAGCAAGTGTTCGATGCAGCGCTGGTGCTGGAAGTCATTCGCCGAAGTCCTCAGGGGACGAAGCTCATGGAGCAACTGGTGCAGCAGCAGACGACCCAACTGACACAGCCGGTTCGATTCACGCCGACCATCGGGGCTGAGGAGGCGGTCGGCAAGCAGCATGTGGTGATTGTCAGCGGTGGCGTGCAGGTCGATCCAACGCGAGCTAAGGTGATCCCCGCGGCGGCCGATTGGAAGGAACCGCAGCGCCCCCGCTTGGAGTCGCCTTTCAGTCGCAATACTCCATGGTACCTGGATTGAATCAGCGCCAAAGGTAGAAGAGCCACTGAGCGGTTTCGGCGCGATCCCACTGGCGAGGTCGGCGGACCTGAGTGCCGAGCCATCGACCGATCTGCTTGGCCGATTGGATCCAAAGATCGTTGGTCGGCGACTGCTGTCGGCGATCGATATCGTGGACCAACGACTGTGGGTCGGAGATGGATGTCGCCATTCGGTAGCTCGGCAGGCTGGCGGGCAAGGTCAGGTGCCATCGATCGGTGAGCGGATACTCCACCCAAGGAAGCGATGCGATTTTCGAGACGGGTAGCTGGTAATGCCAGGGCATCGGTAGGCGGTGGATGTTCTGGATCGATGGCAATTGGTCGAGAGTTGGGATCTGGCCTTCGGTTTGCCGATTGCCTGATGTGCACCGCTCCCACAATCGACGCATTTTCTGGAGGATCGTCGAGGCAGGCCGATTGCGAAGGACTGGCCTAGCGATCGGGCTGGGTGGCGTTCCCTGGTCGGGCTGTGCGCAGGCGACCATGCCGCTCTCGGAACGGAGTGTCTCAACCGTCGGCGCGACCGCCCTTGGTTTCATCTCCATCTCAGGCTCGGCGATGGCGGGCGAAGGGACCGATGGCGATGGCTGGGGAGTTGCGGAGGGGGCGACAGGTGCGATTGGCTTTTCTATGTTCTCGCTGGGGGCAGGAGCGGCTCCTTCATCCGGGGGTGTGACGAGTCGAGGCGAGTCGCTTGCCTCTGCCTCTTCTTGGATGGAAGATTCTCTCTGCGGCTGGGAGGGTACCGAGTTTTCCGGGGTCGGAGTGGGGGCGTCGTACGATCGATACTCTTCTTTGAGCCGGAAGGGGGGGGCGCTTGGCTGCTCTCCCTTGCCAGTCTCTTGCTGGGATTCGGTTGCTGCTTGGCTATCGTCCGGTGAATCTACCTGCTGAGTTAACGTGGCACCGGTCAGCTTGCCTTCGGGTACTGCGCCAGTGATCGCCATCGCTTCTGGCTGG
>JBJSWM010000597.1:0-5804 GCA_046085865.1 Pirellulaceae bacterium | reverse complement strand
TTGCGTCCGGCAATCGGAGTCGAATTGACTCGCGCGAAGCCGCGAAGGCACGAAGAAAGACAAGAGCCAGAGTTGTCGTAGGGCCATGATGACCGGTTCCAGTTGCGAATCCAATGGTCGCTTCTATGGCTTCTGACTGGTCGACGATTACTTCTTGGAGTCGGGCATCCAGGGATGCGTCGGATGGCTTCCTAAGGGAGGATCTGCCAGGGTCCTTTGGCGAAAGTTCTCGACCCGATGGAAGGTCAGATAGTTGGCATCGTGGGGATTGGGGGGTCCACCATGGGGGTCAGGGAAAGCGGTTCTGGAAAGGACTAGCAGTTGGTCCCCTTCGATAAGCCAGTCGGGGTACTGGAATCCGGCGACCGCCACATCGGGATGGTAGAGCAGGATGGTGCGCAGTTCCCAGTGGACGAGATCCGGGGAGCTTAGCAGCCCGAGAGCATTTCGGGTCTGGTCTGGTCTTCGTGCAGCGAACTGGGGAGCGCAGGGATTGGCCAGTGCTAGATATTTTTGGCTGGTCTCGTCCCATTGGATGGAGAACTTCTTCGATCCTCCAGGCAGATCGACAAAACCGCTTTCTGGCTGGAAATCGATCGAACGACCATCCTCGGAGATGGCGAGGCGGCATCCTTTTTCGGGGGCTGTTCGATGATTGCGCAGCAGGTTCCACAATTGGCCCTGGGGGTCGCGGACGATGTTCCCTTCCAGCCATGCCGTGCCGCCCCAGTCGGGGTTGTATGCGACGCGATTGCTGATGGTCCATTGATCGGCGTCCAGGAGATCTGCATCGACAGGAACGCTGATGACGAAGGCGCGGAAGTTCTTTCCCCAATCTTTAGGAGGATTGCGATCTTCCATAGCGCGCCATAGGCGTCCTTGATGTTCGATCACCGGCATGGGTGCGCAATGGTACTCTCCCTCTCCTAGAAGCAGTCCCTGCTTGCGGTCGATCGGATGGGTCCAGTGGTAGCCACCATCGTCGCTGCGGCGGATGACGGCTTGGCCATACTCGCGAGTGGTCCCCAGGAGATAGAGTGCGCCGCGGTGCGCAAAAAGTTTGCTCCAAAATGCATCTTCGATCGTCGCTATCGGGGTCCAGGACTCCCCATTGTCGTCGGAGCGATGGATGGTGGAGACGCTGAAACTGCTTCCAGGGCCGAAGAAATCATGGCTAGCGACCAGGGAGTTGGGTCCGACGCGCGCGATCGAAGGGGAACCGATGTACTGGCGATGCGCCGACCGCTGGTGGGCGACGACGATCCCGGGTGGCTGGGCACCCCGGGTAAAAGGAGAACTGGTCATGCTCCAGGTGGCCCACAGCAGGATGCACCGAGTGATGGTTCTAGCGAGGGAATTCCAAGTCATCTTCTGGTCGGGCTCCAGTTTCTTGTAGGGAGGGAAATCGCGATCGGAAGGGATTCTGCTATCGTAAAGAAATTCCAACACAGTGCCCTGGGGGTGGCTCCTGGAGGTTGTTCGTGAGACGAGATCAAAAGGGAGGGAGCGGACCGGATCATCGTTCGAGCCGAGTTGGTTCGTGGATGGCGACGGTGATGTATCTGGGTGGAGTGGCGCTGGCCAGCGGGCTGATGCTGATGGTCAATGCGGCCGTGGTCTATAGCCTCTACAGTGGAGTGGGTGGGTGGATACCACCCGAGTGGAATGTAACGCAGCTCTGGCAGTTTCTGATCTACCTGGTACCGATGTTTCTTCTGGTTCTGGAGTGGATGCTTTGGGACCTGCTGATGCGTCGCGCGGGCTCAAAAATCGGTTCAAGGTCGCGTCGATGACCGCAGCACCGTCGAGGGTTGGGTAGCTTCTGGAGTGAGCCGCTGGGAGTTTTCCTGATCCGATGCGTTGGCTGCACTCGAGTGGTCTGGGACAGGCTCTTGACCGGATTGCAGCAGATCGACGGTGGCGGCGAGCGTATCGATCGAAATGAACTCATAAAAGATTGCCTGCAGCCGCTCTTTCTGATCGACCAGCAGACAGGTTGGATACCAGAGTTGAGCCACTGCGGAAGCATTGGAATCGGGGAGCAGGTTCGACAGAACGAATTCGGGCGACTGGGTCCACTGCAGCTCGATCGGGCCAGTGTAATCTTTCGCGATCTGGGTCGCGCGGGTGATCACCCCCACCGGCTGGATCCCCAGTTCCTTGAGTTGATCGGCGGCTTCGTAGAGCGATTGGAACTGCCGGGATGAATTGGATGACCAATTGCTCAATTGGACGATCAGGCGGTATCGATCGGGGGGTGGCAGCCGTTTCTCATCGATCTCGATACCGACAGTTTGCGACTGGTTTCGGCGGGTGATGCGCCATCGCCCACGTTGAGCCAGGGTATCGCAATGGGCTTGCACCCTACCTGCTAGCTCGGCCAGCTGTTCGGAGACTCCGGGGTCCTCTTCCAGATAAGCCGCCAGTTCACGGAAGCGATCCGGATCGCTGAAGCCCAGATGAGCGGACTGGGTGAGGGCATCGATTGCATCCAAGGGGTGTTGGGTGCGTGCAAAGACAATTGCCTGCTGGAAGAGGACTTCGGCAGCCAGCCAAGCATCGCTTTTGCTAGAGTCCCACTTGGCATCTTCCAGCACCTCGCGCACGCGATGACCCGCTTCGATGAAAAGGATATCGCTCTTGCGAGGGTCGCTCCTTTGCTGAGCGGTGGCGTCGACCCAATAATTGACAGCACCCTGCAGCAACGGGTCGGTCCGAGGAGCTCGATTCTCTGGTGGATCGGAGAGGATCGGCACCGAACTGACAGTCGGTCGCTGACCGCGCGCCAGCGAGGGGAGCGGCGACTCGAAAGCGACCGGCCCGGTGCTTTCGCGAGGCATCTGGTCTGACACAGAAGGTTCCTGGCTCTTTTGACATCCGACTGCTGCGATCAACATCATCAGGCATGTTGCCAGAGTCGAATCAACAGCAGCGTGATACCGCCGGTGGGGGGAGGATGGCCGCATGGAATTCACCATCCCTTCACCTTCATCGGGATACGGTAGAGGCTGGTGCTGGCGGTGATGTAAAGGAGGTCGCGCTGAGGCCCGCCAAAGCAGACGTTGGCGGTCCAGGGCTGTGGCACTGCGATTCGCTCTAGCAATCGGCCTTTGGGATCGAAGATCGATACTCCCTTGCCGCCGGTCAGATAGAGATTGCCAAAGCGATCGAGCGTCATGCCATCCGAACCTTCTTCGCAGAACAGCAGGCGGTCGGTCAGTGAGCCATCCTCGGTGATCTGGAAGCGGTAGGTCTTCTTGGCTCCGATATCGGCCACGAACAGTTCTCCCGTTTCCGGGTTGCCGACAATGCCATTGGGCTGCTTGAATTGATCGGCCGCCAGCACCCCCTGAGATCCGTCGCGCTGGCATCGATAGACGTTCTGACTTGGCTGCGGTGGGCTGGTGTGATTCCACCATGGCCTTTGGTAGTACGGATCGGTGAAGAACAGGAAACCTTTGGGATGGATCCAGAGATCGTTCGGACCATTCCAAGGTTTGTCTTGAAACGTCCCGCTGAGGACGCGATGCGATCCATCGGGATCGATTTCCCAGAGTTCATTCTTTTCGTCCGCGCAGGCGATCAATTTGCCATCGGGTGCAAAGAAGAGTCCATTGCTGCGCCCGGCTGGCTTGAGGAACTCCGAGACCTTCCCCTCCAGGTCCACTTTCAGGATGCGATTGTTGGGCTGGTCGGTAAAGAACACTTCCCCATTGGCAGCCACCGCCGGTCCTTCGGTGAACTTGCAGTCCGATGTCAGGCACTCCAAACTAGCGCCCTCTGCCACCAAGCTTTCGGTCGTCTCTTGGAACCCGGCTTTCAATCCGCGTTCTCGTCTCGACGCGATTGCCGCCATCATGCCAGCAGCGGTTAACTTCCCCCAATGCCTTCGGTCGAACCTCGCCCCGTTGCTCATGTTTTTCCTCGCAATAGATCCCGATCCTGCTGCAGACAAAATAGAGAACCGAACCGACTCAGGGCAGAAACTTGATGCATGCCGGTGACTTGGCCGCGATGACCGAATCGGTGGGGCTTAGGGCGCCCGAGTTGGGATCGATTCGGAAGGCATGGACGTCATGGCTGGACTGGTTTTGAGCCAGCAGGAACTGTCCCGAGGGGTCGATTCGAAAATTCCGTGGCGTCTTTCCGCCGGTCAGAGTGTGGCCTGCGGGGGTGACTGCCCCGGTCTGGGGATCGATCTGGAAGGTCGCGATCGAGTCATGGCCGCGATTGCTGCCGTAGACAAAGCGACCGGTGGGATGAACCAATACCTCCGCAGTGGAGTTCTGTTCGGCCGGAAAATCATCGGGGCGTGTCGAAGCAGTGCCGATCGCATCGAATCGGCCCTGGTCGGCGTCCCAGCGAGCGGCGGTCAGAGTGGAGTTGATTTCGTTGATGATGTAGGCGAACCGTCCGCCCGGATGAAAAGCCAAGTGGCGTGGTCCACTTCCTGGAGGCAGCGGGAATGCCGGGGTGGGGGCGGTGACCAACTTGCCCGCTTGGCGATCCAACCGGTAGACCAGGACCTGATCAAGCCCCAGGTCGGCGACACAGACCCACCGTCCCGACGGATCGTTCTGGATGCAGTGGGCATGGGGTGCCTCTTGGCGACTGGGGACACTGCGGCTTCCACCGCGATGCACCACCAGATCGCTGGCCGGCTGGATCGCTCCCTCCTGCGTCAAAGGATAGAGCGCTACGCTGCCGCTGGAATAGTTGGCCACCATGGCGTATCGGCCTTCCAGGTCCACTTCCACATAGCAGGGAGAGTCGCCATCGATCGCCTGCGATCCGACCGGCTCTAGTTTTTGGTTCTTTGCATCCCATCGGAAGGCGACGATTTGAGGGGGGTGATCTTTCTGGGAACGACTGGTTTCTCGGACTGCATAGAGAATCGGCAATCGAGGGTGGACGGTCATGAAGGCTGGCATCTTCAGGTCGACCATCGGAACTGGCTCTGACATTCGGCCTTCGGAATCGAGCGAGCTGAGGAGGATTTGATCTCCAAAGCCACCGATGGCAAACCAGCGTTTCTCTGTCGTCAGGGGGGATAGGGTGGCCTTCAGTGAACTCGACAGACAGCCGGCCGTGGCGACTGACAGGAGTTGGGTGAATTGGCGCCGGGACGAAAGAGTGCGGTTCATGGTCCGAGACCTTTAGTTGAAAAAGACAGTGAGGCACCACGTCGGCAACCAAACGCAATTCATCGTTGATCCAGCGATGGAAGCGATGGTCGGGGGAGGGAGTATCGCCGGGAGGAACCAAGTATGATGGTTGAAAGGAGGCGTTGCCAGTGCCGTGGTGACGCCTGGCCGCCATGGATGAGGGGTTGGCGAGCCCTGTTCCCGACTCGTTTCCCCCTTTTCGCTTCCAGAATTGGACTCGGCACGTTTTCCCCGAAACAACTATACTCTTTCGGTAGTGCGTTTCTTCCGTTGGATGCCATCTTGCAATCCATCCAGGGCTTCGCAACACCCCAATTTCCACTCTGCCACAAGTTCGGGTAGCAAAGGATCAAAAAGCCGAATGTGTGGAATTGTAGGTGGGGTATGGCACCATCCAGATCGAGCGCTCAGTCGAGGGCAGCTGGAGTCGATGATGCGTCGGGTTGTCCATCGCGGCCCGGACGATGAGGGGGCTTGGATTCAGACCTTGGGCGGCACGCGAGTTGAGCCGGTGCAGTCCCATCCAGCGAATCCAGGTGTGGCGTTCGGGTTTCGTCGCCTGTCGATCATCGACTTGGCTGGGGGGCACCAGCCGATCACCAATGAAGATGGTTCGATCCAGTTGATCTTCAATGGGGA
>JBJSWM010000596.1:0-2328 GCA_046085865.1 Pirellulaceae bacterium | reverse complement strand
CCTGTCAGCCAGCTGATCTCGGCTCAGCGACTAGAGGAAATTGTCCAACGAACGCGCGTCGGTGGTGCCGAAATCGTCTCGCTGCTCAAAACGGGAAGCGCCTACTACGCTCCCGCTGCCGCCACCGCTCAAATGGTGGAGGCGATCGTGCGAGACAAGAAGCGATTGATTCCTTGCGCCGTCTACTGCGACAAAGAGTATGGTGTGGGCGGGTACTACGTTGGCGTCCCGGTCATCCTTGGCAGCAAGGGGGTCGAGAAAATCATCGAGCTCCAGCTGACCGACTCGGAAAAAGCCGACTTCGCGAAAAGCGTCGATGCGGTCAAGAGCCTCGTGGCCACCATGGGCCAGTTGCTCCAGTCGGCTTGACCTTCCCTGGGCGCGAATGTAGCTGAATGAAAGCCAAGAGAGACGGCCAGCCCAAGCTTCTGGAAGCCCAGCGCCACGTTTGGGGAGCTGGGCTAAAGTCGCTCCCAGTCGATTCTTCGCCGCTTGGCCATTTTCCCTGCGGCGAATACTAGCGTCATCAAACTGGGAAAGCTTCGTCGACAGGCTGCGCGTTTTCTCCTTCCTGTCGGGTTGACATACCGCTTAGTAAACGTCTAAAACGCGAACAGTGCGATAGGTGAGCGATCGATGCAAGGCGACTCGATGGCTCACGGGACTTCCCGTCCTATTCGCGAAAGAGATGGTCCATTGAACCAGACGCAGGGATCCGCGCTGGTGCTCTCTTCGTCGTTGCGATCGATGCCAGGGCGTCGGTTGGTGGAGATGGGGAGAGTGATGTCAGGGAGGCGGCCTGGGGTGTTGGAAGGAAACCAATTTGGCGGATGATCGCCAAGCTTGGATACTCCTTGAGGCGCACAGGCGAGATGGTTCTTATCAGCATTCCGAGAACTCCCTCTTATCGAATCGGATGGAAGTCGCATGAATCGCTTTGATGGCAGCGGGCCTTCGTCGTTTCCTTCCTCCCAGGCAGCGACGGCCTGCGCGGCAGCAGCTAGGCGACGAGTGGTTTCGGATACCGCTCGTCTCGACCCGAGGCCACTGGATCTGGGTAGCCCGGGCAAGATCTTCATGCCTGAGGGATATGAGCCCAACTATGCTTATCCCCTGGTGGTCTGGTTCCATTCGTGCGCCAGCAGTGAATGGGAACTGGATGGCGTCGCCAGCAATTTGAGTTTGCGAAATTATGTCGCGATGGCTCTGCGAGGCAATCGACGCGATCATGCGCTTCGCAATCTCTTCGGTTGGCAGGTGACGGAGACGGGTGTGGCGCAGGTGGAAGAGTTGCTGTTTGAGGCGATCGACGAGCTGAAGAGCCGAGTGCAGCTCAACGGACGAGCGATCTTCCTGGCTGGTTATGGAAGCGGCGCCACAATGGCTCAGGCGGTTGCCCTGCGGTATCCGCAGCAATTTGCTGGAGTGGTTGCGATCGAAGGCAGCGTTCCTCGGCTTCCCAGGTTGCTGTCGCAATGGGATGCGGTGCGAAAGCTTCCAATCGTTTCGATGTATGGACAGTCGGAATCGTCAGCGATGACCTCGAAGGCCATCGAGTTCCTGCGGTTCGCTCAGATTGCCCATCTGAATGCTTACCCTGCCTTTTTCCCCGGCGCTCAGGGACTCGACAGTACCATGCTTCAGATCGCTGATCGATTCATGATGCAGCGAGTTCGCGGCGAAGGGGTCAATCTGTTCGAAACGGTAGGATGAACCGGTTTTCGACGGATGGCTGGCAGGAGGGCCGATGGTTCATCGCATCCGGCTGAGAGGCCCTTGGCACTGGCAACGCGACCGGGACCAGGTTCGGTTGTTCCGAGCGTTTCATCAACCAGATGGAATCGATTCTTTGGAATCGATCCGATTCCATCTGGTTCTTCAGCCCAAGATCTGTCTGATCGCTCTTCAAATCAATGGACAGGCTCTCTCTGCCCAACTCGCCACGGGACCAGAAGGTGCCTCGATCGCACCCTGGCTGTCCGCCTATAATCAGATCCGGCTGGATGTGGTCGAAGAGGCCGAAATGGTCCAGGCGCGGATCGGACAAGTGGATGGAAGGTTTCCGAAGACTTTCGAAAATCCCTGGCTGCTAGATGCGTGGCTGGCATTGCATCCGCGCGCTGCGAAGTGAGCGAACTTTCCTATTCAAGGATCCCGTCGGATGAAATGGTCTGCTGGCAAACTCCTTCTGGCCGCTGTCGCTATGGCTGGATGCACCCCACAACCGACCGCCACCAGCCCTTCGGCCCCCATTCCCAGCCCAGGTTCATCGGCCAGCCCAGGTTCATCGGCCAGCCCAGGTTCATCGGCCAGTACCGGCTCGGCCCC
>JBJSWM010000595.1:0-4294 GCA_046085865.1 Pirellulaceae bacterium | reverse complement strand
GAGCGATTCTGGGTCTTCTATTTGTATGGAATATCAACCGCATCGCTCGCATGATCGAATGGGTCACCGGTCGCGAAGTCTTCGACCCCACGGTCTACTATTTCACCAAGATTCCCACCGTGATCCACCCCGGCATGGTTGTCTGGGTGGTCCTGGGGTCGATGCTGATCGCTATTCTGGCCAGCGTGCTCCCCAGCATGAGAGCAGCCCGGATGCATCCCGTGGAGGCGTTGCGATATGAGTGACCAAGGGACGATTTTGGAACGCGAATCACCCGGACGCAACGGAGAGCTAAGGAACTTGAAAACCAAGACGCCTCAATTGACACTCTTCCCCTCGCGTGACTGCACCGATCAGGGAATCGCCCTTCAAGCAGTCGATATCCACAAAGCCTACCGCAAGGGAAAATCGGTAGTCCCTGTGCTCAAGGGTGTCGACTTCAGTGCCCCGGCAGGTAAGACCACGGCGATCGTCGGTCAAAGCGGATCGGGAAAAAGCACCCTGCTGCACCTCTTGGGATCGCTGGACCATCCGGATGACGGCGCGATCTTTTATCAGCAGCAGCGAATCGACCAACTGTCGCGTCCCCAGCGCGATCGATTCCGCAACGAAAAACTTGGCATGATCTTCCAGTTCTACCACTTGTTGCCGGAGTTATCCGCATTGGAAAACGTCTTGATCCCCAGCATGATCGGGAGATCCTTCGGAAGGTACTGGAGGGAACGAGCCACATTGCGGCGTCGAGCGATGGAACTGCTGGAACGAGTGGGGCTGGGGCATCGCGCAAGCCATCTGCCTCGCGAGCTATCGGGTGGAGAGATGCAGCGAACAGCGATCGCTCGCGCCTTGATCGGGGATCCGGAGATTCTCTTGGCGGACGAACCGACGGGAAACTTGGATCAGGATACGGGACGAGGCATCCTGCAACTGCTGTCGGAACTCAAGGAAGAAAAAGGGCTGACGGTAGTCATGGTGACGCACGACGAATCGATCGCCGCCCGCGCAGACCACCAGATCCGCCTGCAGCAAGGACGGATGGAAACACTTCCCCAGGCGAAAGTCGTCTGACCGGCCGCTCCCCGGCCCCTCGCTACTTCAGCACCAGCAGGAGGTCATTGGTCTCCACTTGGCTTCCTGATCGCACCAAAAGCTTCTCGATGGTCCCTTCCCGATCGGCGTAGACCACAGTCTCCATCTTCATCGCCTCCAAAGCCAGCAGCTTCTGCCCCTTGGCAACTCGATCGCCCACCTGCACCGCGATGCCGATCACCATACCTGGCATACTGGCAGCGATATGCGTCGGATCGGCCGGGTCCGCTTTGACCGCTGCTGCGACTGTCGCTTCCAACGATCGGTCGATCACCTCGACCTCACGCGGCTGACCATTCAGCTCGAAGAAAACCGTACGAGTCCCATCGGGACGTGGCTGACCCACCGCAGCGAACTTGACGATCAGTCGCTTGCCCGCCTCGATATCCACCGAGATTTCTTCGCCAGGCTTGGGGCCGTAAAAGAAAGCGGGAGTAGGGAGCATGCTGAGATTTCCGTACTCGATCGCCGAGTCGAGGAATTCGTCAAAGACTTTGGGATAGAGCACCGAAGTGACCACTTCTTGAGACGTGGGCGTCCGCTGAAGCTTCTGCTTCAGTTTCTCCGCGACGGCGTCGAAGTCGGCGGGCGGAAGCGACTTACCAGGTCGCTCCAGCACCGGTGGGCGATCCCTCATCACTTTGCGGATCACTTCCGGCGGGAAGCCTCCGGGGGGTTGCCCCATCATGCCGCCAACCAGGTCGATCACCGATGCTGGGAAAGACAACTCCTTATCGCTCTGCTGCAACGCTTCGATGCTCAATTGATTGGCTACCAAAAACAGCGCTAGGTCCCCAACCGCTTTGCTGGTGGGGGTCACCTTCACGATGTCCCCCAGCCACTGATTGACCTCTGCATACATTTTGCAGACTTCAGTCCACCGGTCCGACAGGCCAAGAGCCCTCGCCTGCTGGTACAGATTGGTGTACTGACCACCCGGCATCTCATGCTCGTACAGATCTCCAGCCGCCGTCAGCGATTCGCTTTCGTAGGGCCGATATAAGGCTCGCACGTCCTTCCAGTAATCCGCCAGTCGATTCAACGACTCTGTCTTCAACCCCGTCGCTCGCGGACCTGCGCGCAGCGCTTCAACCAAGGTGTTGAGGTTGACCTGCGAGGTACCGCCGGAGAAAGGCGCCAATGCCGCATCGGCGATCTCCAAACCTTCCTCGGCCGCCATCAAGATCGATGCGGCCTGAATCCCTGCGGTGTCGTGAGTATGGAAATGGATCGGGATACCGATTTCCTGCTTCAATGTTCGCACCAGCAATCGGGCCGCATCTGGTTTGCAAAGCCCTGCCATGTCCTTGATGGCAAGAAGATGAGCCCCGCGTTTCTCCAGTTCTTTGGCCAATTCGACGTAGTACTTCAGCGAATATTTCTGGCGATTCTTGTCGAGGATATCACCGGTGTAGCAGATGGCGGCTTCACAGAGCATTCCGGAATCGACGACAGCGTCCATGGCGACCTGCATGTTCTCGACGCTGTTGAGCGCATCGAAGACGCGGAACAGATCGACTCCGGTCTGTGCGGCTTCACGGACAAATGCCTGCACGACGTTGTCTGGATAATTGGTATATCCCACCGCATTCGAAGCTCGAAGCAGCATCTGAAAGAGCAGAGTGGGAACCTTGGATCGCAGATCGCTCAAGCTCTGCCATGGGCTTTCCTTCAGGAATCGCATGGCGGTATCGAAAGTGGCCCCGCCCCACATCTCTAGCGAGAACAGTTCGGAGGTGGCGTGCGCGTAATAGTCGGCGATCTGGAGCATGTCGTAGGTGCGCAGACGGGTCGCTAGCAGCGACTGGTGCGCGTCTCGCATGGTGGTATCGGTCAGCAGAAGCGCCTTTTGGGAGCGAATCCAGTCGAGGAATTTGGGGGTCCCTAGTTGCTTCCAGCGATCGCGAGATCCCTCGGGTAACGGCTTCGTGCGATCGATGCGCGGCGTGGGTATCGGATCTCTCGAAATGCCGGCCGAAGCGCGCCGCACCTCTTCCGGCTGATTGACGATCGTCTCGGCCAAATACTTCAGCAACCTAGTCGCGCGGTCGCGACGACGGGTCATCGCAAACAACTCCGGCGTCTGGTCGATCATCCGCGTGGTCGCTTGGCCGCTGAGGAACTTCGGATGCGTGATCAGGGACAGAAGGAAAGGGATGTTTGTCTTCACGCCTCGGATGCGAAACTCCTGCAAACACCGCTCCATGCGGGCTGCGGCTTCGTTCATATGGCGTCCGCGAGCGGTCACCTTGACCAGCAGAGAATCGTAGAAAGGATTGACCACCGCGCCGCTGAATGCGCTACCAGCATCCAGTCGTATCCCCATGCCACCGGCGCTTCGATAGTGAGAAATCCTACCGTAGTCAGGGCGAAACTGATTGGCAGGATCTTCGGTTGTGACACGGCACTGGATAGCAAAGCCCTGCGGCTGGACTTCATTCTGACTTGGTAGCCCCTGATCGGAATCTCCCAACCGATACCCCATCGTCACCAGGATCTGAGCACGCACCAGATCGATCCCAGTCACCTCTTCGGTCACCGTATGTTCCACCTGAATCCGTGGATTGACTTCGATGAAGTAGAACTTGCCCGTATCGGTATCAAACAAAAACTCGACCGTCCCCGCACATCGATAGTTCACCCGCTTGGCGATAGCGACGGCCGCTTCATGCAACTGAGCCGCTACGGCGCGATCGAGGTGGGGGGCTGGCGCGATTTCAACCACCTTCTGGTGTCGACGCTGCACAGAACAATCACGTTCAAAGAGATGCATCACCTGACCGTGAGCGTCCCCAAGAACCTGCACCTCCAAATGCCTCGCCCGGCCAACCAGCTTCTCCAGAAAGACTTCATCGCTTCCAAACGCATTCTTCGCCTCCCTCTGCGCCTGTTCCAAAAGCCCCGGCAACAGCTCGGCCGACTCCGCAATCCGCATCCCTCGCCCGCCACCACCTTTGGATGCCTTCAGCATGATGGGGAACCCCATACTCGCAGCAAGCTCCTGCGCTTCCTGCAGCGATCGGACGGCGTGCTTGGACCCCTCCAAGACCGGAACGCCAACCTCTTTGGCGATCCCACGTGCCGCCACCTTATCCCCCAGCAGCTTCAGCGCCTCGACGCTGGGACCAATGAAAGCGATCCCTGCTTTCTCCAAAGCTTCCGCAAAATCCGGATTCTCCGACAGGAATCCATAACCCGGATGGAC
>JBJSWM010000594.1:0-1779 GCA_046085865.1 Pirellulaceae bacterium | reverse complement strand
CAGTGGCTCCCTGGGCAATCGCTCCCTCTGGTGTGGCCCGTCAAAATGATAGGCCATGTAGATTCGCTGCAATCCAAACCTTTCGATCGCAGGGGCGATTTCCACAGCGATCTCTTCCATGCGGTAGCGTCGCGGCACGCGGTTGATCAGCAGCCATCGCTCGATCCCTGCCATCTCCTGCTGCATGCCATGAAGCAACTGAGCCAGAGATTGATCATGCAGATTGTTGGCTCCTGCTACCACAAGAAACGTGGAGCTGACGCGCATCGCTCGCTCCATGATCTTGCTGCGGTAACTGGCCGCCTGCCGCGATGCGTCGGCCGTTTGGCCCTCGCGGGTCGCATCGTGGCGATCCGATGCCTTGCGAGCGGTCATCTCTTCTGGCAACAACCCCGTCTGGATGTCGGGACAGTCCATGATCGCAACCCCCCATCGGTCCAGCATGGAGTCGCAAGCGATCAAAGGGATGGTCAGGGGATCTGCCTCCGTCACAGCCTCAGTGGCTCCCGAATCGATCAGCAGCGACGGAACAACATGCCCGTTGTATTGCTGGAAGGCAATCGCTGAATCTTCCGCCAGTTGTTCGATCTTCCCACCGAAAAGCTGCTGCATCCGATCGGTCAGCATCCGCCAGGATGCTCCTTCCTGCTGCCAACTGCCAGGCACCCACAGAACAAATCGATGGGTCCCCTGACCGCTCCCCTGCCCGATCAACACGCGCCGCCTCCCCTGCGGACTCAAAAATGATGCCAGCAAACTGCTCTTCCCAGCATTCAGCAGTCCCGTGATGGCGATGATCGGAAAACTGCGCATCTGCTCACTGGCTTGCAGTTGCCCCAAAAGCGATCCGACCTCTTGTCGATAGTTCGCTTGCAGCACCGAATCGCCGACCGGCAATTGCTGCAGCAGATCGGTCCATCGGAGCGCAGCTCCCCCGTCGATCGGCTGATCCAATTGCCTCTGAAATCGCTCTATCGACTCAGCTAACGTCACACCGGCTACCTATTGCAATCCGCCCATGGACACCCGGGCTGGAACCAAACATTCCCAAACATGGAACAAAAATCGATTGCCAACGTCTCCCCTATCGTAACAAGCCGCCCCAGCAAACGATCGGTCCTGCATCCAGCGTAAAACGCCGGAACAGTTTCCCTTCCCCATGCAACCGCTACAATCCATCGAACCGGAAGGCTCAGTTCCCAAGCATGCTAGCAGCGAAGATGAAGCCTAAGGTGCCAGCGATCTCACAAACGCGACACCGAACCTCTAGCTCAGCAGTCCAAAGGCTTGAAGCAACCATGTTGGCATGGTTCCCTTATCCAAAACACGGCTTGTCCGAATTGACTATGGGTGGCGATCGCCTCGCTGGATCCGTTTCTATTCGTCCGTGAAAAGTCATCCTACGGCTCGCCCCGCATCTTCAGCAAGCCTCGGTCATTCCAGCAAGTCACGGTTGATTAGCCGTAGGGGACTATCGGGCCGACGGATCCAGAGCAAGGTCGAAGCGACTCCAGAAGATGCGAGCGTCCTCCGTGCCATCCCGCGTTGTAAGAATCTTCACTGGACAAAAGAGCGGTCCACTTCCATCGATTCAGGCGACAAAAAAACCGCGTCGGTTTAGGGCCGACGCGGTTTTCAGATCACTCGGTCGCTCGCGAGTGCGACTCGCCAGCATTGCTGTATCTCAGCTACAACCGTTGCTCTGCCCACAGTTGGGGCAAAGATAACAGGCGGCATTCCGGTAGGTGATGCAACCGCAATTGGAGCAGGAAGGAGCGT
>JBJSWM010000593.1:0-3056 GCA_046085865.1 Pirellulaceae bacterium | reverse complement strand
GGTTGAGCCCGGGAAACCAGAAACCAGAACCCTTTCCAGCTTTGGTCGACTGCCCATGGGGCATCGATTCCCCCCAACAGCAGATGGTCCAGGCGCGAAAGTGCGATCGCGTAACGTTCGGACTTCTCCTGAAGCAACCCGGCGCTGCGAATTGTCGCCGCTCGCGCCAGACGATATCCCTCAAATGCGTCTGCCAACTGCCGCTTGCGCAGGGAATCGATCCCCTGTTCGATCTGCTGACGCACCACTTCCATCATCGACTCATTGAACTGAGTTCGCAGCGACAATAGCTCCACCTGCCCCAGCAATAGCTTGGGATACCGGTCCAGCTGCAGACGACTAGAATCGTTCGGCGATGGCGTCACGGGCAATGTCCAGTCCGCAAGATGGGAAGCCGATGGGTCAAACAGCCACGTTCCAAACGGTCGAAAACGTTTTCCCACCGTGGGCCCAGTTTCCCGACAAAACCGGAAGCCCCCTTCCCAGTTCAGCATAGTTGGACGGCGGGAAGAGAGTCGACCCGAAACAGCCGAACCGCCTGCCTGGTGGTAGGCGACTGAACCACAGGCCGCTAAGCTGTCGCTGGGGTTTTTCGGTGGTGCACGAAGATTGGATCAGAAGGCTGAGGCGATCGAATGAATGGTACGGAAGGGGGCGGTCGGCTTCCAGCACGCGTCGCCGAACTGCGATTGCTGGAGATCGCTCGCGATCTACCAGGAAACAAGGTGCTGGCGATGAGCCAGGGGAGGGGGCAGGCGGCCGAGGCGATGGCGCAGGAGCGACCCGAATCGTCGGTGATGCTCTGGTACCTAGATGCCTTCGTCGCGCAATTGGCCCAAGCCCACTGCCACGCAACGCCTCAACTGAAAATCGAATGCCTCGACGATTGGCCCCAGGTCGACGCCGACTTGGCCCTGCTGCCACTGTCCCAGCGAGGCGAATCGGAACTCAGTCGCGATCTGATCCAGAGCGCCTACCAACGATTGATCGAAGGAGGCTGGCTGGTGGTGTCGGTCGACAACCCCGAAGACCGCTGGGTGATGGAGCAACTGCGGGTCTACGACAAACGGGTCAAGGTCCGCCCCTTCGACGACGCGATGGTCTACCTGGTCCAGAAATCCCATCCGCTCAAACGAGTCCGCGACTTTCAATGCGAACTGGCTTTTCGCGACTGCGATCAGCTGATCCGCTTGGTGACCCGACCTGGAGTTTTCTCCCATCGCGAACTGGATAACGGAGCCAGGCAACTGCTGGATGCCATCGACGTCTACCCCGAAGCCAGATTGCTCGATATCGGCTGCGGCAGTGGATCGGTAGCCCTTGGCTGCGCCATGCGCGACTCCAGCGCCACCGTCCATGCCGTCGACAGCAACGCACGGGCCGTCTGGTGCACCCAGCAAGGGGTCAGGATGAACCAACTGGAAAACGTCACCGTGGAACTGAGTGGGACAGGGGAGTATGGTGACCCATCGAGATTCGATATGGCGCTGGCCAACCCACCCTATTACGGCGACTTCCGGATCGCCGAACGCTTCATCCAAGCCGCCCTGAGGTCGCTGCGACCCGAAGGACGGCTGGTGCTGGTCACCAAACAGCCCCGCTGGTACGAAGAGAATCTGCCTCTTTGGCTCGATGATGTCGAAGTCTTCGCCAGCCGTCGCTATCACATCGCCTCCGGAATTCGACCCACCGAATCACGCGGTGGCCCGCTGGACTCTCCCGTCAATCGCTCCGAGCCACCCGAATCTTCAGGTGACCTCTAAAGCAGGGTTCTGGTGTGTTCCGCGGCGGTTGACTTGCACGCGGCGCTGGTCATATTCCAGCCGCGTCACACACCCTACGAAGAGGTGAGAAAGACCCGTAGGGTGTGTGAGCCGGTCGCGAACGTCAACATCCGTTTGGGTGTCTCGAGCATGAGCACGCCATCAGGCATGGCGTCTGGCAGCGATCTGGCTCTTGACGAACGCCAGTCCCTCGCGCGCCAACTTCAGCTCATCATCGAACATCCGCCGCCAGATCTTGGTCGCTGCCGCCAACTCGGGCAGCGCCAAACCAAACGCCTCGATCGTCAGCCAGCCGTCATAGCCGATCTCAACGATGGCATCGAACACCTCACCCCACTTGATGTCTCCCGTTCCCGGCGTGCTGCGGTCGTTCTCGCTGATATGGATGTGGTACAAGACATCGCGGATCGCTCGCAGTGCCACCGGCGAACTCTTTTCCTCGATGTTCGCGTGGAACGTGTCGTACATCATGCCGCAGGAAGAATGATTCACTTCCCGAACGAACTTGGCCGCATCTTCTTGTGCATTGAGCAGATAGCACTCGAAACGATTGAGCGGTTCTACCCCCAGTCGGACTCCTACCTTGCCGGCATGCTCGGCCGTCTTCCGCATGCTGTCGACGCCCCAACGCCACTCATCGGCCGTCGGACCGGCTCCGCTGAAGTGACCGAGTGCCGAATGGTACGGGCCAATCAGCGCTTCCACCCCGGCGGCCGCGCAGCAATCCAAGGTCTTGGCGTTCAGGGCAACGCCGCGCGCCCGAACCGCCGGATCGCTGCTGATCGGGTTATCGTCGAGGTTCCGCACGGTGACAGCGGTCCTCTGAAGTCCCAGATCGTCTAGCTTCTTGCCCCACCAGGAATAATCGAGATCGAGATTGAAAATCGGAATTTCAACCCCATCGAATCCCATCCCCTTCAGCTGCTCCAGCACAGGCAGAAGGCTTTCGTGCATCTCGCCAGACCACAGCAGGAGGTTCATGCCGTACTTCATCGATCAACTCTTTCTGCTCACAGAGGGGAGGAACCGGCCGCACCGTCGCCGCAGTACGGGAATATTCAGTGCGGGATGATTTCGGGTGAGTATACACCGAGCCGCCTGGGGGGCGGAATGGTTGGAGCCTTTGGGATCGCTGCGATCCGAGGATCCTCTCCAACCCACAAAGCCGGGGACCGATTGCGGAAAACAGATGCCTGGATCATGCTGAAAAAATAGTAATCGCCAGTCCGGGGAACCCCGACCGATCGACCAATCGGCCATCCGTTTCCATCC
>JBJSWM010000592.1:0-7564 GCA_046085865.1 Pirellulaceae bacterium | reverse complement strand
CTTCCTGTTCCAAGCAGTTCCATGATCGACGACTGAGTCGCCAAGCCTGCGACTGAAGGAATCATCCCAAGGTCTTCAGAGCGGACTGCATGCCGATCAGAGATCGGGCGGTGTGGTAGCCGCATTTCCAGGCGTTGAGTTTCTCACTGGGGCCCTCGGGTGTCCCTTCTGCATCGGTCTGCCAGAACCATCCGCCAAGGTTGCGATCGACGCTGTGCTGGGTGACAAAACGCCAGAGTTTCTGGAGCGACTTTCCATAGCGATCCTCGGTGGCGTGCAGGCGCGCATGCAATCGGGCCAGGGCATGCAGCCCTTCCGCCTGAGCCCACCAGACCTTCGCCGTATCGATGGGATTTCCAAAGACCTCGCCTCGGTCGTAGAAACCGCCGCGTTGGAGGTCGAATCCAACCGCCAGCGCGTGATCGACCAGTTGCTGTCCGACATGGTGAGCGGTCTGAAGGGCGTCTAGGGTCCCGATCGCTTCGGCGGCTTCCTCTAGGAGAAACGCCGTTTCAACATCGTGGCCAAAAGAATTGTGTGCCGGAGTTGGTCGCCAGTCGCCGGTGAAATAGAGTGTCAGCGCGCCAGGGGGATTGGTGAATCGGTGAGCCACCAGATCGAACAGTTCCTTCAGGCGAGCGACCGCCTGAGGTGTTTCCTGCGGGTGGATTCGCACCAGTTCCACCAGCGCCTCCAGTAGATGGATGTGCGTGTTCATCGTCTTGAGGCCAGGTGGCACGCCCAGGCGATCTCTGGGGCCCGCAAGAGTCTCCGCCGAGATTTTGGTAGCGATGGGTTCTCCATTTCTCTGCAAGGCATCCCAATAGCCACCGTGCTGCGCGTCGTAGGCATGCTGATCGAGCCACAGGAAGGTGTCCATGGCCAGTTTCCGTGCGGTTGCGTCGGCGGTGATGCGATGGACATAGGCGGCGGCATAGAGGGCGAAGGCCAATCCGTAGGAGTGCTTCTGGTCGTCCTCTGGATGTCGCGATTTCCCGTCGGCGCCTACATGGAAAAAGAGCCCGCCGTCCTTGGGATCCGACATGGGTCCCGCGAGAAATTCGATCCCATGGCGGGCGATTTCCTGAAATGGCTCCCGACGATCGGGCCAATGTGCGGCCAGTGCAGCAGCGGTCCAAGTGTGTCGCGCTTGAGCGACCACCATGCAGTCGGTGTCAGGAATCGGCATCCAGTGGGCGTCAAAGTTCTGGTGAAAACCGCCACGCTTCCGATCGACCGCGGCGGGATAGATCTTGTCCATCTCGTCGCGAAGCAGTCTTTCCGATCCATCGACCAGGTCGCTCCAAGTCGTCGCATCGATCTGGCTGGCGCAAACCAGTTTCCCACCGAGGAACATGGAGGGCATCATCCCTAGTACGGCCCGGCGACTGGCTTTCTGGGAGGCTGCAACCGCAAGATGGCTGCTGCAGGGGGGCTTTTTGTCGAAAGGCATGGGCAGATCCTTTTTCGATTTTTCCTCTTAGGCAAGTGCAGGTCGTCGCATCGAGGAGGGTGTGTTACGCTGACAGTCAGCCTAGCAGATCGGATTCCGGTCGCGCGAACTAGAGGAAGGATGAGCGGAGATGGAGGCGCCTGTTTTTCGAGCTCGCGGGCTGACCAAGGTCTATCGGGTTGGTCAGGTCGAAGTCCATGCGCTGCGGGGCGTCGATATGGAGTTGTCTTTTGGGGAGTTCGTCGTGTTGCTGGGACCTTCTGGTTCGGGCAAATCGACGCTGCTGAATATCCTCGGGGGGCTGGATGTGCCGACCAGCGGCACGATCGAGTATCTGGATCATGATCTGTCGCAGGCGACCGAAGGAGAGCTAGTGCAGTTCCGACGCGACCACGTCGGTTTTGTCTTTCAGTTCTACAACCTGATCCCATCTTTGACGGCGCTGGAGAATGTGCGACTGATCACCGATATTGCAGCCAAGCCGATCCCGGCCGAGCGGGCGCTCCAGCAGGTGGGGCTGGCCGATCGCCTGCATCATTTTCCATCGCAGCTTTCGGGAGGCGAGCAGCAGCGGGTGGCGAGCGCGCGCGCGATCGCCAAGCAACCGGATATCCTTTTGTGCGATGAACCGACCGGGGCTCTTGATCTCCAGACGGGGATCACCGTCCTGGAGACGCTGCAGTCGGTCAATCGGCAGTTGGGGACGCTGACGGTGGTGATCACCCACAATGCATCGATCGCTCAGATGGCGACGCGCGTCATTTCGATGCGAGATGGTCGGATCGTCGACTGCCACAGAAACGATCAGCCGGCGGCTCCTACGCAGTTGAACTGGTGAGCGGCGATGGAGATGTTGATCCGCAAATCGCTGCGAGACCTTTGGAATCTGCGGTGGCAGATGGGCGCGATCGTTCTGGTGCTGGCCTGTGGTGTCGGGGTGTTGGTGATGTCGGCCAGCACGCTCAAGTCGCTGGAGGGGACGCGCGCCAGGTACTACGAAGAGCACCGTTTTGGCGATCTTTTCTGCTCGCTGAAACGAGCGCCGGAAATCGCTTTGGAGGGAATCCAGTCGATCGATGGGGTCGCCGTGTGCGACAGTCGCATCGTCACCGTGGCGAGGTCGCTGGTCAGCCAGGAAGGCGATACGTTTCAGTTGCAGGCGGTTTCCATCCCGGATCAGGGGGAGCCGTTGGTCCATCGAATTCATCTGAGGGCTGGGCGGTGGCCCGAGCCTTACTCGGAGTCGGAAGCGATCGTCAGTGAGGCGTTCGCCGAGGCGCGCGGTCTGCGACTGGGGGACCGTTTGACGGTGGCGATCGAGGGGAAGGAATGGAGCTTCGAGCTGGTGGGGATTGGACTGAGCCCTGAGTTCATTTACGAGATCGCTCCGGGCGGGCTGCTTCCCAACAGCAAGGCTTTCGGAGTGGTGTGGATCCGGCGGCGGGGTCTGGCAGCGGCCGCCGGGATGACTGGCGCTTTCAACGACCTGGTTCTGCGGACCGCTCCGGGGGCCAGGCTGCCATGGGTGATCCGTGAAGTCGATCGTCAGCTTGGCAGCTACGGAGGTCTGGGTGCCTACGCCAGAAGCGAGCAGCGGTCTCATCGCTTCTTGACCAGCGAGATGGAGGAACTGCAGGGGATGGCGATCGTGGCACCTTCCCTTTTCCTTGTGGTGGCTGCGTTGCTGATGAATCTCGTGCTGACTCGCTGGATTGGATCGCAGCGCGAGCAGATCGCGATGCTCAAGGCATTCGGTTTTACTTCCTGGGAGGTCGCCCTTCCCTACCTGGCCCTGGCCTGGATGCTGGCTCTCCTGGGTACGCTGTTTGGACTGATGCTGGGGGTTTATCTGGGGGAAGGCATGACGGCGATGTATTCCCGATTCTTCCATTTCCCCAATCATCGCTTTGAACTGTCCACCGTGGTGCTGCTGCGCGCGCTGGTGCTGACCAGTCTTTCGGCACTCGTGGCCGTCGGGGCGTCGGCGATGGCTGTCATCCGGTTGCAGCCAGCGGAGGCGATGCGGCCCGAGGCGCCGATTCCTTATGGCCATGGCTGGCAAGATAGCCTGGTCAGCTGGATGCGGATGCCCCCTGCGACCGGCATGATGGTCCGGCATGTCGCTCGGCATCCTCGCCGAGTGCTCCTTTCGATTCTGGGGATTGCGTCGGCGGTGACGGTCCTGGTGCTGGGCAGTTTCATGCGAGATGCGATCGATGCGATGTTCGACATGATGCTGGGAGATGCCAAACGCCATGATTATCAGATCACCTTCACGCATGCGGTGGACGAGTCGGTGGCGTCGGAATTGAAGGGCATCGAGGGGGTGATGGATGTCGAGCTGTTTCGGATGGTTGCAGCGAGGATGACGCAGGGCAATCGCCAGCGTCTGCTGGCCATTCAGGGGATTGAACCCGATGGACGCATGCAAGTGCTGATCGATTCGAAGGCTCATCGTCACTCCCTCCCCGGTACAGGAGTTCTCGCTTCGCGCAAGCTTTTGGAGTCGTTGGGTAGCGGTGTGTCAGGGACGCTGCATGCCGACATACGCGAAGAACACCAGCCCCTCCTGCCGCTGACGGTCGGGGGTTCGATCGATGATGTCTCAGGTGAAGGCATCTGGATCGATCGCCGGACTCTTTGCAACCTCTTGCGAGAATCTCCCAGGGCAACCGGTGCATGGCTGAGAATCGATGCCAACAAACAGGCAGATGTGGTGCGCCGGTTAAGGGAGAGGCCGGTGATCCACCATATTGAATCGGTCGCACAGCAGAAGGCCAGCTTTCGTGCAACGATCGCGGAGAATGTTGGTCGCATGCGGTGGATCAATCGAATCTTCTCGCTGATCATCGCCATGGGGGTGCTGGCCAGTACCGGAAGGCTTTCGATTCTCGAAAGGCAACGCGATCTAGCGACGCTGCGGGTTCTTGGTTATCGCACGGGCGAACTGCACTGGATGATGGCCAGCGAGCTGATGTTGCTGACTCTGCTGGCGATTCCGCTGGGGTGGGTCTTGGGCTACGCGGGATCGTACGCGACGGTGCATGCCTTTGACCGCGAGTTGTTTCGAATCCCGTTGGTTGTCTCGCCAGGGACGTACCTGCAAGCTGCAGGGATCGTCCTGGCAGCTACGCTGGTGATTGCCTGGAGCATGCGGTATCGGATTGCTAGACTGGACGAAGTGGAAGTGCTGAAAGCGAGGCAATGACGATGCGGAAGCAAACGAGCGGCTGGAAGTGGGCCATTGCCATGCTGCTTCTGGCTGTGGGTGGCTGGTTCGTTTATCGATCGATGCAGCCGCAACTGCGGGTGGATGCCGCCATGGTTGATCGCGGGCCGATGGAAGCCTGGATCGATGAAGATGGAAAAACACGGCTTCAGGATCGCTACATCGTCTCCGCACCGCTTGCCGGGAACCTAGTCCGTATCCAGTTGCGGGAAGGGGATGTCGTCGAGGCGGGAAAGACGAACCTAGCGACGATCCATCCCGCAGCACCTGGGCTGTTGGATGTGCGCCAGCGTCGCCAGGCGGAGGCGCGTCGAACCGCTGCCGCGCTCGCGGTCGATCAGTCCCGCTCAAGGACCACTGCGGTTCGCGAGTCGCTGGAATTGGCTGGCAAGACGCTGGAGCGGCAGGAGTATCTGAAAGAACGCGATTCGACCGCCCAGCAGGATGTCGATATCGCTGAGGCGGAATTCCAGAGCCTCAAGGCGCAGATGTCGGTGGCGACGATCGCCGAGGCGATCGCGAAGTTTGAACTGGAGCAGGCCGAGGCGGCTTTGCTGCATGTGGAATCGGATGAACCGCTCCCAACTCAGGGACAGGTAGCTGAGGGGGAGGGAGTGCAGGGAGAGGACTTTCATATCGTGGCCCCGATCGATGGACGGGTGTTGCGGGTGCTTCAGGAGAGTCAGGCGGTCGTCCAGCCGGGCGATGCGTTGCTGGAGATCGGGGATCCCAGGCGACTGGAGATCGAGATCGACGTCCTGTCTCCCGATGCGGTCAAGATTCGCGCCAACGATCCGGTGCGTATCACCGGCTGGGGTGGCGAACAGCCGCTGCATGGCCGGGTGCGACTGGTGGAACCTGGGGCGACCACCAAGATCTCCTCGCTGGGAGTGGAAGAACAGCGCGTCAACGTGGTAGTCGACATGGACGAGCCACCTGAGGAGCGAGAGACGTTGGGGGATGCTTTTCGCGTCGACGCTAGAATCATCTACTGGCAATCCAGCGATGTGCTCCGGGTTCCCTCCAGCGCGCTGTTGCGTCTGTCGGATGGCTGGGCAGTCTACCGCATCGAAGGAGGTCGAGCGTTGAGGACGCCGATCCAGGTGGGGCACCGCAATCCGCGCTGGACGGAGGTTCTGGAAGGGCTTTCTCCAGGCCAGCAAGTGATCGAATATCCTTCCGATAAAATCAATTCGGGCGTCCTCGTGCTGCCCAAGCCAACCAGTTGATCAAGGGACGCGGAAGTCGATGGCAAGAGGATCGTTATCGACTCCTCAGTTGCCTGCACACGGGCAGGACAGCGTCATCGATCTGTTACACTGAGGCAAGGGATGAGCTTGGGGGGCACCCGAGAGAGATCGAGACGCGAACAAGTTTTTTTTAGGCGAGTGACGCGATGCTGATTTTTGATGGGCACCTGGATCTGGCGCTCAACGGAGTCGATTGGAACCGAGACCTGCGACTTACGGTCGACGATATCCGTGCTCAAGAGCGATCGCTGGGGATGACCGAAGCGGGACGATGTACCAACACCGTCAGTTTTCCAGAGCTGAAGCGGGCCAAGGTGGGATGGTGCTTGGCGACTCTGTTGGCAAGGCAGGAGCCGCAGATCAACCACACCTTCGGATGGATCAGCCCGCAGGCCTGTTACGCGATGGCTCATGCCCATCTGGCCTACTATCGCGCCATGGAGCGTGAGGGGTATCTAAAAATTCTGCGGACGCGAGCGGAGTTCCTAGCTCATGTGACCGCCTGTCAGGCTGCCCCGGATGCGACGCCTCTGGGGATCATTCTGACGATGGAGGGAGCCGATCCGCTACTGTCCGTCGATACGATCGAAGAGTTTTATGAAGCGGGGCTTCGCGCGATCGGGCTGACGCACTATGGCGCCAATCGCTATGGCGGCGGGACCCGTTGCGAAGTGGGGTTGGCGCTGGAGGCCAAGCCATTGCTGGAGCGGATCGAGCGACTGGGGATGACGGTCGATATGACTCACCTGTCGGATCCTGCCTTCCCTCAGGTGCTCGATCTTTTCCATGGCCGGATCCATGCCAGTCATCAGAATGCCCGGGAACTTTGTCATTGGCAGAGGCAGTTCACCGATACCCAGCTTCGTGCGGTGATCCAACGGGACGGCGTGATTGGAGTCGCCTTCGATGTGATCATGCTGCAGGAAGGGTATGTGCGGGGCGTGACGCCGCCAAATGAGACGATGGAAGCCGCCGCACGCAACATCGACCACATCTGCCAGTTGGCAGGTGATACCCGGCATGTGGCGATCGGCAGCGATCTGGATGGCGGGTATGGGAATGAGCAGACGCCGATCGATTTGAAGCAGATCAGCGATTTGCAGAAGTTGGTCCCCATGCTGGAAAAGCGAGGTTACTCCGGTAGTGATATCGCTTCGATCTTCCATGGCAATTGGATTCGCTTTTTCAGCGAATTGCTTCCCTGACCCCAGTGGGATCGAGAGTGGTTCATCGGGTGGCAAGTGCCATCCGGAAACCTCGATGGAAATCATGATGGGGCGTGGCGATCCGACCATTTTGTTCGCGCCATCCCTTCACAATCCCCTCGTACCCGTACTCCTGCCCGTACTCTCCCATGTGCCAAAATGACGTGAGACAACTGCCTTCGCGGAAATGAAGCTACATACCGATCAAAGAGGCCTGACCCCTTTGATTTACTTAAGTGGGAAGCGTTTCACCCCCCGCAATAAGATCGAAGTGCGGATCGGTTGTGAGGACGGAGCAGTTGTTTCTAAGTGCGATGGCTGCGATTGCAAGGTCGGTCAGTGGTAAGCGATGTCCATTGGCGACAAGCTGTCGTCCCAAGTTTGCGGCAACTCGCCAGTCATCCCAAGTAGGTTCAAGGTGATGTAG
>JBJSWM010000591.1:0-3676 GCA_046085865.1 Pirellulaceae bacterium | reverse complement strand
TTGGCAGGTCGAGCGATTGCGGCAACGGTCGAAAGATCAGGCATCGACCCGAAGGATCTTGGAGAGATCATCATGGGGCAGGTGCTTTCGGCAGGTGCTGGACAGGCCCCGGCTCGCCAAGCCCTCCACGCAGCTGGACTGCCCGATTCCATCGGCGCCGTGACGATCAACAAGGTCTGTGGTTCGGGCCTCTTTTCAGTCATGCTCGCCACCCGCGCGATCCAAGCCGGTGTCTACCAGGCTGCGATAGCAGGCGGCATGGAGAGCATGAGCCAAGCGCCGCATCTGTTGAGGAACTCACGCACCGGCTGGAAATACGGATCGCAGCCACTCTTGGATGCCATCGAAGTCGATGGGCTGCTTTGCCCTCGCGGCCACTGCTTGATGGGTAGCTATGCTGAACGGGTCGCAGAGCAGCATGCAATCAGCCGCCAGGAGCAGGACGAATGGGCACTGGTCAGCCACCAACGGGCGATCACCGCTCAGCAACAGCAACTCTTTTCAGAAGAACTAGTCCCTGTCGCAGTGGGAGACAAGCTGACAGTCTCTCAGGATGCCGGACCTCGCAGCGACAGCTCGCTTGAGAAGCTTTTAAAATTGAAACCTGCTTTTCATCCAACGGGAACCGTCACCGCTGGAAACGCTTCGACGCTAAGCGACGGAGCTGCATCGGTGCTTGTGGTCGATGAGGATCTTGCTCGACGACTGAGTCCTGCGGTTGCTTATCGAGTTGCAGGCTGTGCGGTGATGAGCCGTCAGCCGGAAGACCTTTTCATCGCTCCTGTCGGTGCGGTCCAGAAACTGCTTTCCCAAGTCGGCATCTCCACCGGCGAAATCGATCTCTTTGAGATCAACGAAGCGTTCGCATCGCAGACCCTTGCCTGCATCAGGGAGCTGCGAGTGGATCCAGATCGAGTCAACGTGCAAGGTGGTGCCATTGCGATGGGCCACCCGATCGGCTGCAGCGGGACCAGAATCTTGGTCACCCTGATGCACGCGCTGCAGCATCGCAAGGGTCGGTACGGTGTCGCAACGCTTTGCCTGGGCGGTGGCGAGGCAGTTGCCATGCTGATCGAACGACACGGCAAATGATTTCTCTTCGCTCCTGCGAGACCGAACACAGAGGCGCGGGTGATCTGGGGCGATCGCAAGGGTTTCTGACCGATATCGACGGTTCAGCCCGATCGATCATTTCGGTTTGGGTTTGGCAAATCGTTGCAGGGCGTCCTGAACCTCCGGACGGCTCAAGAGCTCAAAAAAATGCTCCCGCTCGGCTCTCTGCCCAGCCTCAAAGGAATTGTTGATTCCAATATCGATGTAGCTTGCAATCGCCTTCCGTGCTGGAACAGAAAGCAAAGCACCCGAATCGCCAGACATCGTAGCCGCCCGGCTCCGCTTCGACTGGCATCCATTCCATTCGATTCGATAGCGAACTTCTTCCGACAGCCTTCGTACGTTTGGCAAAGGCCTGCCTTTCAGCCGTTCAACCCAGCGTTGCTTTTCCAACTCCTGATCATCGTGGCTCCAGATCCCATCGATTAGCCCGATCTCCACGGCTCGCTCCACCCCAACCGCTTCACCGGAGAAAAGCAATTCCATTCCAACCGTGATACCGACACGCGCTGGAAACCTTTGAGTCCCTCCCCAACCCGGAGTTAGTCCCAGTTTTGATTCAGGTAAGCCCAACTGGGTATCAGCCGCATTCGACGCGATCCGGTAGTGGCAAGCCAACGCCAGTTCCAAGCCACCCCCCAGGCAAGGTCCATCGATCCAGGCGATCGTCGGAACCTTAAGGCCCTCCAACCGACTGAAGGCATCTTGGCCGGTCTTCAGAAATGCACAGATCTCCGAATCCTGTCGAACTTCCAGAATCCTCTTCAGATCTGCCCCGACGACATAACCTTTCTCCTTCCCACTCCGAATGACAACAGATCGCTTTAAAGAATCGCCTTCCACAAGATCTACGATCGACACCAGCTCCTCAAAAAACTCTTCGTCGAGGACATTGAGCCGACGGCCCTGCATGTCGATTGCGATGTCGACAAATGAATCTCGGGAGAAATCGACTTTCAGGTGACGGTAGTTCCTCACCTTCGATCCTCCATCGCAACCCAGTTTCTCGGGGCGGGCCCGATGTACTGAGCCAGCGGACGAATCAGCCGATTGTCCTTGCGCTGCTCGAGGATATGAGCAGACCAACCGGCGATTCTCGAGAGCACGAAGATCGGTGTAAACATGTCGGTGGGAATCCCGAGGCAGTGATAGAGCGATGCGGCGTAGAAATCGACGTTGGGAAAAATTTTCTTCTCCCTCATCATCACTTCTTCAATTTTCTCAGAGATCTCAAACATCGACTTCCTTCCAGTCGCTTCGCAAAGCCGCATCGCCCAGGGCTTGATCAAGTCCGATCGTGGGTCGTTCTTCTTGTAGACCCGATGCCCGAATCCCATCACCTTCTCTTTACTTGCAAGCATCTCCATCAATCTCTTTTCGGCGTGATCGGCATCTTGCATCTGCGAGATCAACTCCATCGCCGCCTCATTGGCGCCACCATGCAATGGTCCTCGCAATGCACCGATCGCTCCGGTGATCGCCGAGTAAAAATCCGAGAGCGTGGAAGCGATGACGCGTGCAGTGAATGTCGATGCATTCCATTCGTGCTCGGCATAGAGGATCAGAGAAAGATCCATGGCGCAGACCGCCAGCGGCTCTGGCTTCTGGTCATGCAGTCCCCACAGAAACTGTTCGGCGATCGACTCTCCTTGTTCCAACTGGAATCGATCGACATTCTGATGATGTCGATACCAGGATAACAGGATCGTAGGAGCGACCACCAGCAATCGCTCGGCCACCGCAAGACCAGTCCCCGTCGACTCCGGCTCTAGTGTTCCCAGCATAGAAATCCCTGTGCGAAGGACATCCATCGGATGGGCGTTCGGAGGAATCTGCCGAAGGACCTCGATCAACGCATCTGGGATCGGCCGATTGGCTTGCAGGCGACTTCGAAATTGAGAAAGACCGGCCGCAGTGGGCAATTCTCCAAAGAGCAAAAGATACGCAACCTCTTCAAATGTTCCCTGGCCGGCCAGATCTTCGATCGCATAACCACGGTAGGTAAGCCCGACTCCCTCGACTCCCACGGTGCTCAAACTGGTCGCTCCAGCGACGATTCCATCGAGGCCAGCATGGTTGCGATGGGAACTGAATGCATCCGACTTGGAGATTGGATCAGTCATTTCCAGCCCTCGAAGATTGTGGGGACCCTAGTCCACCTTATAGCCGATCAGATCGTAGAGTTCCTGCCTAGTCTGCAACTGAGCCAGAATCTCGGATTGGGAGCCATCTCGCCGTATCGTCTCATAGGCCAGCTTAGCCGCTTGGTTCATCGCCCGAAAAGCAGTCAAGGGATAGAGGACCATGCGAATACCAGCCTGCCTCATCTGCTCCCGGTGGAACATAGGGGTTTTCCCGAACTCTGTCAGATTCGCCAAAACCGGAACAGGAACGGAATCTGCCATCGACTTGTACTGCTCCAGCGAGGTAAGAGCTTCCGCAAAAATCATGTCTGCCCCTGCTGCGGCGTAGTGGCGCGCCCGAGCGACTGCGGCGTCGAACCCTTCAACGCTATTGGCATCTGTTCTGGCCATCACCACGAAATCAGGATCGCGCTGCGCAC
>JBJSWM010000590.1:0-3665 GCA_046085865.1 Pirellulaceae bacterium | reverse complement strand
TCGCTAGCCGAAATCGTCATACCCACCACCCCGCCACTGGCTGATTTCCCGACCCACGCCTGGGGAATGTAGAAAAAACAGCTGTTGTTTCGTCGCCTGCCCCCGAAAAACAAGCGGCCGCGTAAGATAACGGCAACTAGTTCAGGCCAAAGGGGAGACGACTTCCCGAACCACCATCATACCATAGATAGATTCAACTCCACGAAACAAAATCGCCCAAAAGGGGTAGGAGATACCATGAAGGCCTCGGAGGCAACGCAGCGTTACTTTCAGGAAGCAGCTGATCGCTTGGGTTTGTCCAGCTCGATGCAGAAGCTACTTGTGACACCGATGCGCGAGGTGACGGTTCAGGTCGCGTTCCCACGTGACAACGGGGAGATTGAGACACTGATCGGCTATCGGGTGCAGCACGACAACAGCCGCGGACCGATGAAGGGAGGCCTTCGATATCATCCGTCGGTTGACCTAGACGAAGTTCGATCGCTCGCTTCGCTGATGACCTGGAAGACCGCCGTAGTCGACCTTCCTTACGGTGGCGCCAAAGGGGGTGTTGCGGTCGATCCAAGGACGCTCTCACGCAAAGAACTGGAACGCCTGACGCGCGCCTTTGTCGACCAGATCCATGAGATCGTCGGTCCGGATACCGATATTCCGGCACCCGACATGGGGACCAATCACGAAGTGATGTCCTGGTTCCGCAGTCAGTGGGAGAAATACCATGGCTTCAATCCTGCCGTCATCACGGGCAAGCCAGTCGAAGAGTACGGGGCCAAAGGACGAGAGGAGGCGACAGGTCGCGGGGTGGGCATCATGACCTCCAAACTGCTGAAGCGGCTGGGGCGCAAACCTCAGGAATGCAAAACAGCGATCCAAGGCTTCGGAAATGTCGGGTCCCATGCAGCGAAATACCTGCATGAATCGGCGATGCCAGTGGTTGCCGTCAGCGATGTCAGCGGTGCCTATTACGATCCAGAGGGACTGGATATCCCCGAGCTGCTGCGCTACGCCCTTGGAAATAAAGGTAGCCTCGAGGGGTATGCTGGGGCACAAAAGCTACCGGCCGACGAGCTGCTCTACCTCGATGTCGATCTTCTCATTCCAGCCGCCCTAGGAGACGTCATCACCGCGAAAAATGTCGACAAGGTGCGCGCCAAGTGGATTATCGAAGGAGCCAATGGTCCGATTGATCCGGAGGCCGACCAGGCGCTGGAAGAACGTGGCGTCCTGATCCTTCCCGATATTCTGGCCAATGCCGGTGGGGTCACTGTCAGCTACTTTGAATGGGTCCAGAATCGACAGCATTATCGATGGAGCCTCGATCGCGTTCGGCAGGAACTGGATCACACCTTGTCCGACGCATTCGAACAGGTATGGCAGGAGTCCCAGCAGTCGAAAGTACGACTGCGCATCGCTGCCTTCATGATCGCCATCCGCCGCGTCCAGCGGGCCACCGAACTGGCAGGCATGTAAGCGACTTTCCTGCTGTCACGAGCACGTACTCGTGCTCGTGCCTGTGCTTGAAACAGATCCGATCCCCTGCATGGCAAGGGCCATGCGAGGGAGGCATCCAATTCACTCGCTTCGGTTGACCTGCCGTTTAGTGGTCTTCGAGTGAAACCACTTCGGCTCCCGCGTAGGTGCTCAGAGCTCGCCAAACCGTGCGATCGATCCCGTTGGCTTGGGAGCGAACGCTTCCATCGAGGTAGGCTGACTGAACCAGTCCAGCGTGGTAACTACGGGATCCGATCGATGCCATGGTAGGCCGACCGGAAGTACCCAGAAGCCCTTCCTGCCAGCTGTTGTAGTCGATGTCCAGCACCTTGCCTGCTACCGTTGCGGGAACGCGGGTGTTCGGGGTAAAGGTTGCCGTGAAGCCGGTGTGATGAACGCGGCCATCGGGCCATTCGGTATGGCCGGTATCTTTGAAGGAGGTGCCCGAGGTGGCGATGGCAACCAGTTGTTGGGGTGTGTCGGGTGGGCTCAGCGGAGGGGAGCCGCCATTTCGGTAGTAGGGTTGCCACGCCTTCACTTCCGATGCCAAGATGGTTTGGCTGGTCCCATCCCCGACTTCGGCAAGGCGAAGAAAGCTGTTCGGAAAGAAAGGTCCATCGCCGCGACGGCCTGTCGTCGGATCGTAGACGAACCATGGTCCGTAGTTGAATCCGTAGGTGGTTGGATAGAGTTTTGCACGCGGGTTGCCACCGCTGGGCCCTGGGTCGCGCAGCTTCCCAGCGCCAGGATCGCTGGGGCATGCATAGACTGGAACCCTCAGCGAGTCGATCACCAACTGGAAGTCCCAGCCTTGCGTCAGGTCGATCGATTGGGAGAGAACCTGCTGTTCCATGTAGGGGAGAATCCGCCCATGGACCCCCCAGGCCAGATTGTTGGTGGCATTGGCATCCTGGTAGTTGATAGCCACTCCTGGTGGCAGTCGGCGGAAGGTGCTTTCGTAGTTCAGCATCGCCAAGCCGATCTGCTTCAGGTTGTTGGCACACTGAGCTCTCCTGGCCGCTTCCCGCGCTGCCTGAACGGCTGGCAGCAGCAACCCCACAAGGACTCCGATGATCGCAATGACCACCAACAGTTCCACCAGGGTAAACCCCTTCGACCGGACCACCGCAAGCCGACTGGCCGCCACCATGCTGCTGCTCTCCAACAAATCCTCACCAAGGAGTCACCATCCCCGCCTAGGAAAAGTGGCGAGACGAATCATCCGAACATCCATGATGTTACTCGCGGACGTCAGCGTCGAGTAGATTGCGGGGTCTGCATGAACCGAGATTATCCCGCCAAGATGCACACGGCTAAGGAATCCGATGGTGGTCAATCTATCTTTCCATTCTGCTAAGTCGGTCGGCGGTGGTTCTCAAGACTTTACTCCATCGCCAGTCCATTGCCCTCCTTTTCTTGCATCATCTGCTCGATGGCTGGCTCTTCGATCAAAGCCCTAAAGCTTGGCCTAGAATCAGAACTGGATGGCTGGATCTTGATGGTGCGGGCCACATTTGGGGGAAGCCTTCGGCGCATCCTTGCAAAGAAGTAACGCGTTGGTGGGTGGAATGATGGGCCATGGCAACGGGATTCTCAAAAGCCAAGTGAGTTGATGGGGTGCACGTTTCCCATTGTCTCTTCGTTCGAAAGCGGGGATTCCAAACGTCGCCAACGGCAGCATCTTTTCACGATGCCCCATCATCCTGCAAGATAGGCTTGGCAGGGAAAACAGCTTGGGAATGCTGCTCTACCTTCTCCTTGCGACCGCTCGTATTCGCTTTCATTTGACCAAGACGACTTGTCGACTCCTGGCATCGATTCGGTGTGAAACAGGATAGTATGAATCGGCCTTGCCAACGAGGATCGCGCGAGGGGACCGACGTTGGGACTCGGGGTCTTCGGGAAGCGACGCCCACGATTCGTCTGTGCATTCCAAGCAGTCGTACTAGGATGGAGTGATTTTTCGGGAGCAGTTGAGAATAGGGAACACCTGGGGCTTGGTCGGATCGAAGTAAAAACGGCTGTTGCATGTTTCGGATTCGTTGGACGAAAACCTTCTTGAATTGGCGCGGGTTTGCAGGAGTCGGGAGGAGAAGTTGTTCATGGCACGACTCGGTTTTGTCACCTTGGGCGCCGATGTGCCATCGACGCGATTTCGCTTTCACCCTTATCTG
>JBJSWM010000589.1:0-1815 GCA_046085865.1 Pirellulaceae bacterium | reverse complement strand
GCACACCGCCTGCCAAGCTGGTTCCGGCGTTCGATGCGCCAACCAATCCGCTGATCGGCGATTCATTGGATGGAATCTCTGGCGCTGCAATGGCAGGCGGCAGGGAGGAGGCTGCTAGAGCCCCTTCCGGTCCAGTGGTTCGTGCTGCCGAACTGGTACTCGGTGCGCTGGGTTCCACCTTGGATGAGGCGATGGGATTCGAGGGGACTGGCAGTCCTGGTGGCGCCATCAATGGGGAGGTTGCCGATGGCGCAACAGGATCGGAAGAGGCTGGCCGCGAGGCGATCGATTCGCCAAGCCCTGATGCCTCCTTGGACTGCTTTGCTTCGGAAGATGTCGGCTTGGTCTCCCCACCGGGGATGGCTGGGTCAGTGACTTGACTGGATGTCGCTGCTGCTGCGGTGTTGCGAAAGCCAGGACGCGTCGCAGGTTGACGCAACGCCGCCAGCAGGCGCTGGTCCATCGCATCCAAATTCTCCTGCATCGTCGCGCGGGGGATGTTGGAATCGGTGATCTTGGCCTCCGCCGACGAAGGCTCGGGCGATTCCCCAGTGGTGACACCCATGAATCGCTGAAATCGCTGCAGTGGATTCGGTTTAGCGGGTGACTGATTGGAGAGCGATCCGGAGGTTGACTTGGCGGGCGCTTCCTTCCGCTCGACGGTAGACTTCGCCTTGGGCTGGAACGGATTCCACCAACCTGCCGAAACGACTTCTGGCGATGGCGCTGCCGAGGTCTCCTGAGAAGGAGTTGCCTGCAGGTCACTGGTGCCTCTCAACCGTTTCTCTAATGGCTGGCACCCAGTGAGCAGGAAACCACTGAGCAGGAAACTACTGAGAAGGCAAACACGGAGCAGCGGGAGGAGGATCGCGATGCGGAATACATGCGGGAGATAGGTTGAGGCAACCATCGATGAGCCATCCTTGTGCATCGAGGAGAAACCAGGCGATGGCGGGATGGTATCGAAGCGATCCAGGTGCTGCAAGAGATTTCAGCGCACCAGCGGCGAAGGCAGGAAGACCGACAGCCAACTCGTCGCGAAAGCTCCACCCTCAACCCCAAGGCAAGGGTCACTACAGCTTGCTAGCATTCCGCTTGCAGCTTCAACTGACCGCCAAAATCGGGATGCCATTTCGCAAGTTGGCGCCCGAGAGAAGCCGGGGAAGAAGAGCCGCAATGGTACCGAGGTCCAAGCCTTCGGCTTCCAGGCGATTTTTCCAAGTGAGAGCATCCCACGGTTTTCCGGCTTCCGCTGCTGCTTTGGCCTCTTGTGCAAGCGACAAGATCAGCTCTCGCGGGACCTCGATGTCGCGGACCAGTTTGATCAGCCCAGGGGAAATGCCAGGGTTGGGAAGCGGAGCCACGTTCGGGGGAAGCCAGGGTAGGGGACCTTGTGGAATCGCAGCAGGAAAAAGAGCGGCTAGATCGACGCCAGCGTCGATCAGCTTCTGCCTCAAGATATCGATCGTCCAGTCGTTGCCCGCTTCCCAGTCGGCAGCCCATTGCTCTTTCAGCTTCTGCAGCAGTTCGGTGGAAACCCCAGCATCGGCCAGTCGCTGCATCCAAGGATAGAGGTGAGGATGACCTTCGACAGGATCCAGGTGGATGATATCATTTGAGCCATCGGGGTTTCCGGGTGGGAATGCGGGATTGGCCGCTCCTGCGTCGCTATCGTCGGGATGGGATTCTGGTTTCTGAAGCCGACCATCGATCCATCGATCGCCCCATTCAGGCCGACCTCCCAATCGAAGGACATGCAGTGTCTCGATCGCCGACTGCTTGATGGCCTCATCGGTGCCGTTACGTTCCAGCCAC
>JBJSWM010000588.1:0-3649 GCA_046085865.1 Pirellulaceae bacterium | reverse complement strand
TCTCTTTACGGCAGACCTGAGCCGCTTGGATCCCAAGGGTGAAAAATAGGTCGATCCGGGATTTGCGTGGGGTGCGATCGCTTCAATGGTCCGACTGGAATCAATCATGAAATGCCACCGGAGGGGGCGAGCCGTACCCATGAATTGGGCGGCGGTTCCAGGTTGCAGTGTTTTCAGAGGTCGGTGGCTTTGGACCGACAGAATGGCGGGTTGGACCTAGCAACAGGCCCCAAGCGGTACCGACGACGAAAACCGTTCGGCATGCTGTGAAACTTTGCAGCCCCTGACGGCTGCACCGAAAAGGGAGGCGATCGACCTGGGAGTGGCTGCGTTGAGTCACTATTTTTTGTCCGATCTGCCTCGATCCTGGGCCGAAAAGAGACCTAACCAGGGCGATACACGAAAGTCGTCCTCCAACGGAACTGGCGTGAAGGAGTACGAAATGAGCAGCAAATTGTCGAAGACGTATCGCCTGCGATGGCTTGGCCTTCTGGCCGCTCTCTGCATCACCACTCAGGCTTCCGCTCAGCAAGGCTGGGTTGGACCTGGACAGTCGGTCACGCCTTACGGCACGATCGGTGATGGATACCAGCCACTGTTTCACAACTACTTTGTCCGCGGTGCCTCGAACCAAGCCACCGCTGGACTTTACATCTCGCCTCGTCCAGTTCCAGGATGGGTTGGGCACACCTACAACACCTACCAGCCCTTCTGGCCCCATGAATTTCTCTATCAGCACAAAGACACCTACCACTCCTATTACGATCAGGGGCGTGGCCTGAACCGGACCAGCGCTCACTACTACGCTCCTCCTGTGCACACGGCAGTGCGCAGGACGTTCCGCTTCTTCGAGCTGCCTCGTTGATCGAATCGATAGTCACCTAAGGGAGCCAGCTGCCAGGGAGGGAAGCTGACTCGATCCACCGACTTTTCCTTCATCCGAAAGAGCTGACTCATGTTGCGACCCTTGGCAAAAGCCCTCCCGGCATTCTGCTTCCTGCTTGTCCTGGCCAGCGCCAGCGACGCGATGGCTCAGTATCCCAATCGCTTCTTCTCCCGACTGGCCGATCATCATCCCGGCACCTACGGAGATACTTGGGCGCGACAGGAGGCGGAGTTGCGTCCATGGCACGGCCGATTCTATTACCTTCAGTTCGGGCAGCCGACCGCTCTGGTAGTGCCGCCTAATGGAACCATGCAGCAGAATTATTCGTGGGGCGTCAGTCAGAACACCATGACCCCGCTTTACCACCAGTTTGGTCGATCGGCACCACAGAGCGGCCAGGGTGGGTTGTTCTACGCGACTCCGGTCTGGCCATCGCATACCGATCAGTTCGGAGTCTACTCGGTTCGTGGCCCCTGGTAAGTTTTTCCCGCTGAATCGACTGCGAGCCTTCTTAAAGCGCCCAGAGTGGTTCGGTGATCCGAATCGCTCTGGGTCTTTTCTTTTGATGACTCCTGCATGCCCCACCGATAGACTCATGGCTTCGGGTGAAGTCGATCTTAGCGAAACACCGCCCGCCGTCCGGTTCTGCCATTTCGCGCTATCCACCGAACGGATCGCGGTCATCCGCTAGGACTCAGAACGTTGGCTCCGCACGCCAAAATCGAATCGCTGCACTTCGAATCGGAGCGGCGTCAAGCGGTGGGAAGGCCGCGTGAGCGATTCCACTCAGATGGTATCGATCGGATTTCTAGGACGGGATTCGTCGATGGGGTCGGGAAAGTCGGTGGACCGGCTGATTTTCCACCCAAGTCGGCTTGTTTCGATCCCTGGTGAGGTTATCCTTTTTAGTTCACCGCAGCCGCTCAACTCAGGAGGGTAAGCGAATGGCTAGCGGCTTCATTGGAAATGAAGTGCCCCGTAAGGGGTTGCGGGTTCGAGTCCCGTGCCCTCCGCTCCACCCCGTGGCAACACGGGGTTTTTTTCTGCACTCACGCGGCGGAAAACCGGTGTGCTCGCAAAGATTTTTGCTGCGATGAACAAGTCGATGTGCGACCCAAATCGCCATGCGAATGATGGTGATGAAGCGGAGCCAACACACAGCTCATCGATCCATCATTTCTCCCAAGGCATCGGCCATGCCGCCCCTCCGGGGCTGGTGTTGTAGATAGAAAGACTCGTTGTGTTGCATCGATGGAGTTTCATCGCATTGCAATCCAGGCCCGAAGGGCCTGGCAGTAGAACGGCCAGTGGCGACAGCCACCGGTGGGTGATGCTGCATTCCTTTCTTAATGCCGCTCTCTTCCTGCCACTGCGGATGGCCTAACGGGTTCCCCCGGCTGTCTTCTCATTGGCTGATCAGCTCGGCCATGGCATCGGCCATGCCGTGGCCGATGCCGCCGAGGATCCTGGCTGACCCCAGGTAGTGAAACTCGGCGTTCGATACCCCTTTCCGCAATAGCTCCCTCTCTCGTTCGCTGAATGTCTCCCCGCGCTGTGCGTCAATCCATGCCTGCCTCGCCTTGTCATCCCACTGCCGCTCCTTGCCGACCCGTTTCGACTCCTGAACCAGTTTGGCATCGCGCTGCACCACTCCAGATAGCTCCAAGTCCCAGTAGGCTTCGGTCCGCAACGCGATGACGCGGCCTTGAAACTCGGGTAGCGATGCGGGGGCCGCCATCGCGTCCCGAAAAGTCTGATGGATGGCGGCATAGCGCTTCTGCTCGGCATCGTACAGAGCGGTCGGTCCACCGACTCCCATCACGCCAATCACCACCGGCAGGTTGGGCACGCCAAGATCTCTTCGCACGTCGCGAATCCACTGCGCCAGCAGCTTGCTGTACTCGTCGTACCCTCCCGGCTGACCTCTCTGAGGGTATACCGTTCCATCCACCATGTCGTTCCAGCCTTGCAGCCAGGCAACGCCAGCCAATTCATAGCCTCCCTGGCGATCATAGAAAGGCACTTCCTTGTCGATTCGATCGAGCACTGCTTGAACGTGCGCCACCATGGCGCGATACGCCACCCCCGTCGCTTCCTGCTTCTGTCGCTCGACTTCCCCCAGATCTTTCCCCTCGCGTCGCAGCCGTTCCTTCTCTACCTCGGAGAATTGGTAAGGCCCTGCGCTAGGTGGACGAAAGTCGGTATGCAGACTTCTTCCTCCCCACGCGGTTTTGATCAGCAAGATCGGTTCCCCAAGCCTCTGCTGAAGGAAGTAACCAAAGGTCAGTTCGGGACCAATTTTCTCTTTGGTGGCCCCATAGCCAATCGTTAATGGTCCGCTTTGGATCCCTTGGGAGTTGAGGGAACTGATCCAGATCAGCGGGTGAGTTTTGGGTGTCCTATCGGGCTGGACCATTGCCTCCATTAGCGGTCGGCTTTCCTCCTGCATCGCCAGATGCTCGATCGTCCTGACATGCGCATGCCCCTCCATGTTCGACTGGCCAGCCAGCAAGAAGATTTTCAGGGGCGGTGCGGCAGATGCGACTTGTGGGACGATCGGGAGAAGAAGAAGTAGGATGGCGATGCGAGCAGGAGACGAGGCGGGATGCATGGAATCGATTCCTGGAAAAGGGCTCACTGGAGGGCATCCTGCCCTTTCGGAAATGTAAGAGATTCTAGCGGAACGGCGCGAGGCGTCTGGTTTCTGGTGGGGCGATGCCGACCGAATGGCCGACGCAGCTAGGATCGTGCTGGTGCTCAAAA
>JBJSWM010000587.1:0-9282 GCA_046085865.1 Pirellulaceae bacterium | reverse complement strand
CAGCGGATCAGTATGTGCGGAGTCATCCCGGCGGCGCTGGTGATGGAGACACTGCGGCAATTGAATTGCGATGCCCGATGGCACCTGCAACGCTACGCTACCAGCGCCGATGCGGGGGGAGATCCCCGCCGGGTTGTCGGCTACGCAGGAGGTTACTGGCTGGATGCATCCAGTCTGCCGCAAGCCAAAGAGGCTCGATCCGAATGAGCAAGACGGTTTGCAATCTGCGTCTTCGGCAGGGGAATGCTGCGGAATGGTCGCGTGGGGAGACAATCGCTTGAAAGGTACAAAGCGCTGGGATGCCGACCACTGGAAGAGAAAGTTTCGGCAGGCTGCCAAGGGAGTCCTTTGGGGGATGGAGGGGCAGTCGAGCTTCCTGGTCCATGGAGTGATGGCCGCAGCTGTGTTGGTTCTCGCTGCATGGCTCCAGTGCACTCTTTCCGAATGGTTGCTGCTGATTCTTTGCATCGGTAATGTGGTGACGGCAGAGCTTTTCAACAGCGCTCTGGAGTGGATGGCGCGGGGCTTGTGCCGGGAAGAGAACGCAGAACTGGGGAGGGGACTGGATATCGCCAGCGGTGCCGTGTTGGTGGCTTCTATCGCCTCGGCTGTCATTGGGCTGGTGATTCTCGGTGGCCGTATGCTGTCGCTGATGGGGTTTGGGGTGACCGAGTGAATGGGGAGGGTAGCCGGTTCGATCCGCCTGCTCGAACCCCAAGCTGGCATGTCTCCGATGCGGGCTCGTTGTTCCCCGCCCCGACTTCTCATAGAATCGGAGTCATGCCCGAGACGCCTCCATCTGCGGTTGTGGCAACGACGATCGAGCGGGAATGAGCGACTGGATGCGGACGGTGGACAGGTTGGTTTCAATGATTGCATGGGGGACCGCCGATGCTCCGAAGAATCATCTCGATCGCGCTTGTGGGGCTCTGGTTGGCTCCCCAGCTTCCCCCCTTACAAGCTCAAGGAGCTCCGCCGGTGAAGGACCCTCAGTCGGCTCATTGGACGATCGTACTGCATGGCGGAGCCGGCGCAGATCCCGACCGATGGTCCGACGAGATGAAGCGGGATCGTCTCGACGGGCTGCGAACGGCGCTGCGCGCCGGTGTGGATCGGATCCAAGAAGGCGCCGAGGCGATGGAGGTCGTGGAGACGGTGGTGCGGGTCCTGGAAGATCACCCGGGATTCAATGCTGGGCATGGCGCTGTGCTCAACGAATCGGGTGATGCCGTGCTGGATGCCTCCATCATGGACGGTCGCGATCGAAGCAGCGGAGCGATCGCTGGCGTTCGGACGATTCGCAATCCGATCACCGCGGCGCGACGGGTCATCAGCGACACACGCCATGTCCTCTTGATCGGGGAGGGTGCAGACCAGTTTGCCCGGTCGATCGGCCTGGAGCAGGTGGAGCCGGAGTACTTCAAGACACCCGAGCAGATCGAGAAGTGGCAGCAGTGGAAAGCGAGGCAGGAAGATCAGCGGAAAACTTCCCGGCATCCCCTGGCGGTCGATGACCCACTTTTCTATTTGGGAACCGTCGGCTGCGTGGTGCTGGATGCGAAAGGCAATTTGGCCGCAGGCACCAGCACCGGAGGGCTGCTAGGCAAGCAGTTTGGTCGAGTCGGTGATTCGCCGATCATTGGCGCAGGGACGTTTGCTGACAACAAAACGTGCGCGATCAGTTGCACAGGGACTGGGGAGTATTACATCCGCAACGTGATTGCAGCAACGATCGCCGCCAAGATGGAGTACGCAAAAATGCAGCTCGCACAGGCCGCCGAGGAAGCGATCCATCAGGTCCTCCCCGAAGACTCGGGCGGCTTGATCGCGGTCGATCGGCAGGGGAATGTGGCGATGCCCTTCAACACTCCGGGGATGGCCCGTGGGGTAGCCGACAGCCGTGGTCGCATGGAGGTGGGCCTGGGGAAGGAAATGACCCAGTGAAGGAGAGGAGCGGGCGGCTTGATGTCGACCGCAAGCAAACAGGAGTCGATCAGAATGCGGTTTCAGGATCGAGTCGTGATCGTTACGGGCGGCGCGATGGGGATCGGCGGCGGGTGCTGCGAGGTCTTCGCACGCGAAGGGGGCCGCGTGGCGGTAATCGATCGAGACGCCAAGGCGGCCCAGACTCGCCTAGCATCGCTTCCTGGCGAGGGACACCGGCACTGGCAGGTCGATGTGGCGGATGCGGAGCGGTTGGAGGAGGTGATCCACCAGATCGCGGAGGTTTTTGGACGCATCGACTGCTTGATCAATAACGCAGGAGTCCATCCGCCCGATTTGACGATCGAGCAGATGACATCGGCCGAGGCGCTTCGGGTGCAGCAGGTGAATTTCTTGAGCACCTACGCAGCCTCGAGGGCGGCGATGAGTCATTTGAAGAAGACGCGAGGCACCATTGTCAATATGAGTTCCATGACCGCCGTGCTGGGGCAAAAAGGTTCGACTGCCTATGCCGCCAGCAAGGGCGCCCAACTCAGCTTCACCAAGGCGCTGGCCCTGGAAGCAGCTCCCTATGGCGTTCGAGTCAACGCGATTCTTCCCAGCAATGTCGATACTCCGCTGATGCGACAATGGGCGGCGACGCTACCTGATGCCCAAGCCGCCCTGCAGCGGATCGCCGCTCTGCAACCTCTGGGAAGGATGGCGCAGCCTTCCGAAATCGGAACGATTGCCCTATTCCTAGCGACCGAAGACAGCAGTTTTCTCACCGGCCAGGGGATCGAGGCCGACGGCGGTGCGGCGCTCGATTACTGATCCACTTCCCGGTACGCAGCCCGATTTTCGGAATTTTGCCGACTACCGCTTCTCTGGCGGCGCCACGCTTCCTACGATTTTCCGCGACAGGTTGGAGATCAGGGTACAGGACCGCCTCCAATGAAGGGCGATGCTGACCCAAGCTGGCTTCCAGAGAAAGGGTGCCATCCCATGGACCGTTGGTTTGATTGCGAAGGATGGTGGGAGCAGACGCTGTTGGGGCGTCAATCGATGGACCACCTTCAGATCTCCTGGAAAGAAGGAGAGCTTCTGGGAAGCGGGCATGATTGCGTAGGGATTTTTTCCCTGGATGGCGTCATGACCAACGACGGGCTGATCGACATGACCAAAAGCTATGCCGGCAAGCATCGAGTCCGTTACGTCGGGACGTACGATGGCGAGGGGTTGATGCAGGGTACCTGGCGCCTGACCGGCCAGCACGGCCCCTGGGTGATTCGATTGCGTCGCCATCGATCGAACCAGGAATCGGAGATCGCCGAAATGCGCCCACCTCAGCAACCAGCCGGTTTGTAGCCGATCCTCTTGGAGGGCAGCGCTAAGCAACGGCCTGATAGGATCCTGGACTGGGGCTTCCATCGGATATTGGCTTGCTGCTTTCCGCTGCCAATCACCGTGGCCAACAAGTGCCGCCCCGAATCGGTAGTGTGGGCTATTTTGGTGTCCCAAGAGCATCCTGGATACCGGGCAATCTGCCGGTCGCCACGGTTCGCGATGCGCCCTCCCTTAGCCAAGAGGGACATCCTCGCTACACTTGCCGTATTCACATTGCTTGGCAGCTTGCTGACAGCTTTCGACTTTTCCTAAGTTGGGAGACCTACTCAATGACTAGGTATCGTTTTGCCTCATGGTCGATGTTGCTCGGGATGGGGTGCTTGCTTCTTTTGGTGGAGCGAGCCATTGCGTGTACGGGCATCACGTTGCGGGCGAAGGATGGTGCGGTGGTTTTTGGTAGGACGCTAGAGTGGGGGGCGTTTGATCTCAATTCGCGCCTGGTGGTGGTTCCAAGAGGCTTGGAATTCCAGAGTCGATTGCAGGATGGGAAGGTGGGCCGCAGTTGGAAGGCGACCTATGGTGCCGTCGGACTGGATGTTCTCGAAAAGAACTATCTGGTGGATGGCATGAACGAAAAGGGGTTCGCTGTGAACGTCTTTTACCATCCAGGCTTTGCCGAGTATGGAGTCCTGGATCCAGCCAAAGCCTCTTCAACCATCGAAGTGCTCGATCTGTGTCAGTATCTGTTGACCACTTGCGCGACCGTGGAGGACGCGAGAAAGGCCATGGCGGGAGTTTCGGTAACCGCAGTGGTCGAACCGGCCATTGGGATCGCGCCTCCAGTCCATCTCATCGCGACAGAACCAAGTGGTAAGGCGATTGTCATCGAATTCACCAACGAGCTGACTAAGATCTACGACGCACCTCTGGGCGCCATCACCAATGCGCCCAACTACGATTGGCACATCACCAATCTTCGAAACTACCTGAACCTGTCGCCTGTGGGGATTCCCGACAGGGACATTGAGGAGCTGAATTTCCGGCCGCTGGGGGGTGGTAGCGGGATGATCGGACTGCCCGGGGACTTCACACCTCCATCCCGTTTTGTACGAGCGGTGGCGTTTTCGAAGACGGCACGCCCGACCGATACGGGGGCTGAGACGATGGTGGAGCTGTTTCGTATTCTGGATAACTTCAATGTTCCTTTGGGGGCAGCTGAGGGAGAAGGGCAGGTGAAGACCAAGGGAATGCGTAGCTCGACCATTTGGACAACCGCTTACGATACGAAGAACTTGGTTTTGCGGTATCACACTCAGCACAATCGAAGGATCCGACAGGTGGACCTGAAGAAGATCGATTTCACGAAGGCGAGGGAACTAGTCCGTCTGCCCCTGGATAAGGAGAAGAACGAAGACATCGAAGAGGTGACGCCAAGCCCTTAGCTACCCGTTTGGCGTCGCGAAGCGGCTAGTGGGTCGAAGGAAGGTACCGCCAAACACGAAACAAGGCGTGGTTGGCGAGCGACTTCCAGATTGGTCTCCATCATCGCAAGGCGGCGATCGGCTGGGGTGGCTGTTGTTCAGCGCTGACCTGAAGTGCGATGACCGACGTGGATCGATCGGGGCGAGGGTCGCCAGGAAGTCGATGGACTGGTCATCCAGGATGCGACTGAGATCCCAGTTCGTTGTGGCAGGCAATTTGAATCTTCCTTCGTCATCCATCGAAGTGAGTCGATCTGAGTGCAGTTCCCCAATCTCCCTTCACTCCTCTGGATCGCTTATGCGTGTCTGCTTCTTCCGTGGGCGGCTTGGCGATCCCGCCGGGCGCTTCGCCTAGTGATGTCGGAGCCGTTCCAGGAGAGTGACTGGAATTCCGCGACGATTTGGCGGCGCAACCTGAGTCAGGCAGCGATGCTGGGATTGCTCTCTTGGATGGTGGGGACCACGTTCGGGTTTTCCATGAGCTGGCCTGTGAAGCCTTGGCAAGACTGGTTGGTCGCTACCTTGCTGGCGCTGTTGGCTTGCTTGTCGTTGCGAGCGGTTTTGCTTCGGTGGATTCGCAGCGATCCGGAGCGACTGAAGCTGAGTCGGTGGATGGAGCCGCGGGGTGGCGGCCAGAGATGGCTGCGTCGATTGGCGATCGTGGTCGGCAGCGTCAGTCATGAGTTAGCCTACCGTGGCATCGGGGTGGCAATTCTCAGCTACTCACTGGGTAGCAAGCCACTGGCGATTCTGCTCAGCGTTCTCATCTACGCAGCGCTTCACGCAGCACAGGGTTGGCGATCGATGATCGCCATTTCAGGATTCGCCGTCATTCAGCACGGGTTGGTGTCCTACACCGGATCGCTGGTACCCGCGATTTTGGTTCATGCCATCTACAATCTTCTGGTGGTCGAATTCCGAAATTTGCAGACCAGCCCGTCCGCCTTCTCGAAACTGATCGACAAGCCTGAAACCTCATGAGAGCAGCATTCGATCCGAAGGGGTATGGGGATGAACTCGCAGAGGTTTGGCAGGGAGCGAGGGATTGTCCAGGTGCGATTTCCAGCGAACGCATTCGCTTGCGCGCTGATCGCCGGCGTTGCGGGGTGGAATTCAGTTCGCAGTCGGCGGCGCGTCGATGGAACCGAAAGTGCTCCGCAAGCCGTCAGGTGCGCAGGCTGTTTACCGTAGGGGCGCCGGAGGGAGGTTGTCCGAGGTGGGGCAGTCAGTCTTGAGTTGGCCGCCAATCGACCAGGTGCATTTCGACTTTCTGCATCCCCCCGAAGTCGTTGATGACCGGCTTGAAGACGATGTCGTGCGGGCGGTTGGTATCTTGGAGTGATGGAATCCATTCCGCTTGGCCAAAAGCGACTCCCCGCAGCGTGGTTCCATGTTGTTTCCATCGCATGCTGCAGTGCCGTTCACCGCTTCCCAGTGGTTTGGCAGGTTCGGCAAGGTAGACTCCGGTAGCCGCCAGAAGGGGTCTCGGGTTTCCCTGTCCGAAGGGGGCTAGCTGCTCCATGGTTTTGACGGTGGCCAGATCCAGCATCCCCAGTGGGGCTTCGGCATCGATTGCGATTTCGGCTTGGGGTGTTTGGCTGCCCGACTGCAGTGCAACCTGTTCGCACAGCGCCGCGCGGAACAAGGCAACTCGCGACTCCTCAATCCGCAATCCTGCGGCGGCGGCGTGGCCACCGCAACTGACCAGCAGGTCGCGACATCCTTTGAATCCTTCATGGAGATTGAAATAGCTCGGGGAACGCCCCGACCCTGTCCCAGGTTTTTGTCCTAGGGGGTCTAGAGCGATGAGCACGGTTGGTCGGTGGTATTTTTCTGCGATCTTTCCAGCGACCACGCCGATCACCCCGAGGTGCCACTGGGGGCTGGCCAGAACCAAAGCGGGCGATTGCTCAAGATCCATCTGCTCTTTGATCTGTTTGACCGCTCCCAGATAGACACTGCGTTCCAGCGTGTTTCGGTCCTCATTCAGTTTTCCTAAGTACTCTGCAAGGGCAGTGGCACGCTGGGGATCCTCCGTCGTCAGCAATTCGATCGCCAGCTGCGCCTGTCCTAGTCTGCCGGCGGCATTCAGTCGTGGAGCTAAGGTGAAAGCGATGTCTTCGCTGTCCAATCGTTCCTTGCCTGCGAGTCGATTTGCTTGTTTGAGGGCGGCGATCCCGAGACAGGGTTTTTGTGCGAGGCTGATCAGACCGTGGTGCACGAGGGTTCTGTTTTCTTCGACCAGTGGGACGACGTCGGCCACCGTGCCGATGGCAGCCAGCCCGACGGCCGATAGCAGGAAGTCGCGCAGTTGGGGAGTGACGCGCTGGGCCTGACAGTGCTTCTGGCAGAGCGCCCAGGCGACCTTGAAGGCAACGGCGGCACCGCACAGCCAAGGAAATGGGTAGCCGCCTAGTCCCGGGTGCACGATGGCGGCTGCGTCGGGGAGTTGCTCCCCCATCGCGTGATGGTCGGTAATGATTAGACGTGCACCACGTTGGCGGCAATATTCCGCCTCGCGGAGCGAAGCGATTCCGCAATCGACCGAGACGATGGTCGATTTGCCATGATCGATCAGTCGTCCCAGCGATTCCAGGCTCAGGCCATACGGATCTTCCAGGCGATTGGGGACATAGTAGTCGACGTTACCACCGATCAATCGAATCGCTCGTACTAAGATCGCGGCTGCCGTCATGCCGTCGGCATCGTAATCGCCGTAGACGACGATCGCTTCCCCCGCCGTGACCGCATGGTGCAGTTGTTCGACAGCGTCAGATACCCCGGGCAGTAGCAGCGGATCGCGAAGATCATTCAGCTTGGGGGTCAAAAAAGAAGCGACGCGGATGGGATCTTCCATGCCGCGTCGCAACAAAAGTTGAGCGATGATAGGGGAGATGTTGGCGGACTGAGCCAGGGCATCGACGCGCGCCAGATCGACTGGTTCCAGCCGCCACCGTTTGCTCATGCCACCTTCGCCGCCGCCATGCGGCGCCCTGTTACTTTCGCTTTTCGATGTGCAGCGTCACTCGTCGAAGACGAGGGCAGTATTTCTTCAACTGCAGCTTTTCTCCTCCAGGACGGCGATAGAGGGTGTAGTTGATGTCGCCGGTTTCCTGGCAAACCAAAAAGACAGTTTCTTTCTTTTTCTTGCTCTTGGCCATGTTGGACCACTACCTGAAGGAGAGTGCGATACCTTTCGTTCGGATCCGATTGCCGTGGGTCGCTACACGGCTACGGGAACCCCAAAGTATAGGAAACAGTTGGCTCCATCGGCTAGATCAAACCGATCGATTCCTAAGTGAATCCCCTCGTGTAGGTGGGTTGCGCGGATTCAGTTTCTCCATTCGGCTCAGGATCTTTCTGCCGTTGCGACCTGGCTTCCTTGGCGCTAATCGATGGCTTCCGCAATGCTAGCAATCGAAAGGTGGGTGGCACCGATTGCAAAAGGTGCCATGCACCAATTGAGGATAATAACCCGAAAGAGTGGATTTCATGGATCAAGTTCGTCATTCGGCGCCAGGTCTTTCTGCCGGTTCGACCTGGCCCTTTTTGGAGCTAATCGATGGCTCCCGCAATGCTAGCAATCGAAAGGTGGGTGGCACCGATTGCAAAAGGTGGGTGGCACCGATTGAGGAATGCTCCCTAGAAGGGTGGTTTCTGGTGGTTGCGTAGGGAGGGATAGCAATTTCGTTGTGGTCCAAGCCAAGAACGTCGTTTGCGGTCGATGGCTTTTGAAAAAACTCGACGTCGACCATCCTTGGTCATTGCGAAGACTGCTTTTGCCAATGGCATCGAGTGGTTTCGGGGTGCGGTTGTCTTCCTCTACAGGCCAGGCTTGGGTGGCTTGACCGGCGCCTCCCAGGGCGCGGTTCCTGTGGCCTGGATCTTCCGCCGGAAGACTTTGTCCCCACAAGTGACATAGAGGACGTTTCGTTCCTTGCCCGAGAGGACGACGTTGGCGAGTGGACCCGGTTGGGGTTTGGAGAAGATGAAGTTGGTTCGGCCTAGTTGGTCGAGTACCTGGAGGCCGTACTCGGAGGCGACGTAGAGTCGGCCTTCGGTATCCATCGCCATGCCATCAGCCCATCCGGTCAGCTTGGCGTCGTCTTTGTGCAGGTAGCCATAAGTCTGTCGGTAAGCCAGGGAGCCATCGGTTTGGATCTGGTAGCAGTAGGTGAAATTGCTTCGTGAGTCAGCTACATGGAGCAGTGTCTGGTCGGCGGAAGCAATCAGTCCATTGGGGAAATCCAGCCCCGAGTCGACTTCACGTTTGGGGCCTTCGGGCAGCGGGACATACCAGAGTTTCTTGTTGCCAGGATCGGTGTAGTAGAGGCCATGGGGCAGGACAACCAGATCGTTGCAGGATGCATCTTCGGCGACCACCTCTTCCTTCCCTTCCATCGTGTAACGCACAATCCGCTTGCGGCCCCCCTGGCAGCCATAGAGTTTCCCATCGGGTCCCATCATCAAACCGCTGACACCCCCCGTGTCCTTCGCGAACTCGGTCACTTTCCCTTCCGTATCGACGCGG
>JBJSWM010000586.1:0-1205 GCA_046085865.1 Pirellulaceae bacterium | reverse complement strand
AGCGCCTGGGGGAGAGCGCGAGCCAAGCCCTCGCGAAGACTGCAGTGAGCGAGGAGATCGCAGGCGCTCAGGTAGTGGGGCATCTCTTCGGGAGGGACCAGACCAGCAAAATAAAAATGATCTTTCAGTCCCGCAGCATCGATCTGCGACTCCAGTTCCGACTTGAGAATCCCGTCCCCCATCAGCAGGAACTTCAGTTGTGGCTGACTTTGGACGGCGATGCGTGCCGCTTCGATCAGCAGGGAGTGCCCTTTGAGGTGAAAAAGTCGAGCGACTTTACCGACGACGACATCCTGCGGATGGAATCCAAGCCGCTGTCTCATCGATTCTCGATGCATCCTCGACTCCAGAAAAGGCTCGATCTCCATCCCGCTGTAGATGGTCGTGAACGAGGAAGCAGGCGCGACGTTGGCGTGGACCAGCGTATCGGTCATGGCTTGAGCGACGCAGATCATATGGTGGCAACGCTTGGCCGCCCAGCGTTCGCATGCGATGAAAAAATTCCTCGATGCTGCAGACTGATAGGGATGAAAAGGAGCACCGTGGACCGTGTGGATCACCAGGGGTGGACGCTGATGGCGAAGCGGTTGACGCGAGTGGTTGGAGCGGGGGCTGCTGAGATCTGGCAAAGACCAAGCCGCTGCGCGGCCCAGAAGGCCTGCTTTGGCGCTATGCGTATGAACGACCTCAGGCTGGAACTCTTTGAGCACGCGCAGCAGATGCCGATAGGCGAGAGCATCCCGGATCGGATGGATCGATCGACGCAGGGAGGGAATTTCGATCACCTGCAGGCCTCGCCCCCTGCCCTGCTCCAGCAACCGACCTTCTGGCCCTTGCGCGGGACCGGTGATCAGGACCACTTGGTCGTCGAATTGCTCCTGTAGGTCCAGGCAGTTGTAAAGGGTGTTTTCCTGGGCGCCTCCAACAATCATGCGCGTGATCAGATGAGCGATGCGCATCGATGGGTCCTTTGTGTTCCGATTGGTGAGGGGAGCTAACTGTAGGGAATCAGGAACGATCCATCCACAGCGATCATGATCCTCGCCCTCGCGACTCTTGGCCAGTTGGAGTCGCTGCGTCCAAGGAACAAAGCCCCCCAGTCGTGGCGTTTTTGTCAGCTTCTGGTGCAAAGAAACAGAGACCGGATTCGACTTCCGGGTGGGTGCACACTACTATTTAGCGGGGGGGTGACCTTTCGAGCGAAA
>JBJSWM010000585.1:0-1765 GCA_046085865.1 Pirellulaceae bacterium | reverse complement strand
CCCGAAGCAAACAGGAATTCTCCACCATCTGGCGATGGTGGCTACCAGATGAAGTGTGGATAGCGAGTCCCCACGTAGCCACCGCGGCCAGGCGGTGGAGGGGCTTCGGAAAACGTACAACTCTACTCTCCACCATCTGGCGATAGTGGCTACGATTCACTTTCTCGATGGCTTGGCAGCGCGCGCGTACTGAATCGGCAGCAAATGATCAGCGATCCCATCTTCCAATTCCACGGCCGCGTGATAGGGCCAGTAGGGGTCGCGCAGCAATTCCCTAGCCAACAACACGAGGTCGGCGTCGCCTTGGCGGATGATTTGGTCGGCCTGTGTGGCTTCCGTAATCATCCAACCTGCAGCGGTCGCCACTTTGGCTTCCTCACGAATGCGTCTGGCAAATGGAATCATGAACCCTGGCCCCCAAGGAATATGGGAAACATCGGGGGTGACAAAGCCATGGCTGACGTCAATCAAATCGACTCCCAATTCCCGTAGTTGTCGCGCTAGTTCGATCGAATCCTCCATCGTCACTCCGCCAGCGACCCAGTCGGTAACCGAAAGCCGTGCCGTCAATGGATAACGATCCGGCCAAACTTTTCGGACCGCAGATGTCGTCTCCAGCAAAAACCGAATTCGATTCTCGAAGCTTCCGCCGTAAGCGTCGCTGCGATGATTGGAGAGGGGGGAGTAGAATTGATGAGCCAAGTAGCCGTGAGCGAAATGGAGTTCCAACCACTGCATCCCGGCAGCCAGCGACCTCGAAGCAGCATCGACAAAGGCACGCTGAATTCGCTGGATATCCAGAGTGTTCATCGCCTCCGGGACCTTGTCGAGGTTGCCTCCGAAAGCGATCGCCGAGGGCGCCATGGTACTCCATCCACCATCCCTCGGTTTCAGGTGCCCATCCCCTTCCCAAGGACGCGCCGCACTTCCCTTGCGCCCAGCGTGCGCCAACTGGATACCGGGAATTGCCCCTTGTTTCAGAAGAAATCTGGCGATCCTCGCAAACGGTTCCACATGCCCGTCGCTCCAAATCCCCGTATCCTGCGGACTAATTCGCCCCTCAGGAGTTACCGCCGTCGCTTCGGCAATCACCAAGCCTGCGCCACCGACGGCTCGGGATCCCAGGTGGACTAGATGCCAGTCATCGGGCATCCCGTCTTCTGAGGAATACTGACACATCGGGGAAACCGCGATGCGATTGCGGAGCGTGACTCCTTTGAGACTCAGTGGAGTGAACAGATTAGGCATCAGGAATTCTTTCCATTCGTGGTGAGAGCACCAAGCAACAACCGCGACGATCCGTCGCTGCGACGGGAAAACCAGCTCAAGGTTTCTCTGCAGGACGCACTCCGGCAACCTTCATGCGAATACGATACAGAGACGTCCTTGCGGTAACGAAAAGACTCTTATAATCGTCCCCGCCAAAAGTGCAGTTGGCAGGCCCCTCCGGAAATTCAATCCGTTCCCGTTCTTTGCCCGATGGATCGTAGACGATGACATGCTTGCCGTGGGTGGTATAGAGATTCCCCATCTTGTCCATCGCCATGCCGTCGCTGCCGGCATCGATCGTCCATACGATTTTCCCGAGTCTCCCGGCTCCGTCGATTTCATAGCACCGAATGCTGGCCGGCCGCGTATGAAAAGCTGGGTCCGGATGTTTGGGATGGCCCCCCGTATCCGCGACATACAATCTCTTTTCGTCGGGTGAGAAAACAATTCCATTGGGCATCGCCAAATCCTTGACCACCGGCTCTAGCTTGCCGCT
>JBJSWM010000584.1:0-3499 GCA_046085865.1 Pirellulaceae bacterium | reverse complement strand
GTCACGGCCTCTGCGTGTTGACGGGAACGCAGGTGGGATGCGAGCGGCGAGCTTCAATTGGTTTGTGGTACATTGAAGTAGGTCATAGCCGATTTCCTTCTTAGGGCTGGTCCAGCGAGCTTCGCGGGATCGGCGGCATGCAAGCGTCTTCATTTTTCTTGCTATGGGGCCTGGCCAGTATGACGGCAACTTTCGTTCGATCGGCGATCTGCTTCTCTGCATTTCGTTGGGCAGTGTTCGTTGGGGTTGTTGCGACCTTGATCGAGGTTGGTGAACTTGGCGGGCTGCTGGCGCAAGAGGCGGCCTCTCTGGACACCCAGGAGGAGACAATCCCACGACGCTCGGGCGATGAGACGATCGCTGGAATCGACTGTCCAGAAGGATTTTCGGTCGATCTGTTTGCGGCCGAACCGATGGTGCGGCAGCCAATTGGATGCGCCTGGGACGATTCTGGCCGACTATGGATTGCGGAGAACGAAACCTATTCGGAGCGGCAGGTGAATTTTCATCCCGATCTGAAAGACAGGATCGTCATTCTCACCGACACCGATGGCGATGGGCGAGCCGATCAACGCAAAGTGTTTCACGAGGAATTGCAGCACCTGACCAGCGTAGAAATCGGATACGGAGGGGTCTGGGCGATGGCTCCCCCTTCCCTTTACTTCATCCCCGACGCCGATGGCGATGATGTGCCTGACGGTCCCGCCAGAGTGATCCTGGACGGGTTTGACGCCGATGCCGTTCGGCACAATCTAGCAAATGGATTGAAGTGGGGCCCCGACGGATGGCTCTACGGTAGGCATGGAATTCTTGCAGGGGGCAAGGTGGGGCCACCTGATGCAACGGAGGCGGAGCGGGTGGCGATTGGTCCTGGGATCTGGCGATACCATCCCGTGGAAAAGCGATGCGAAATGGTGGTGCATGGAACCACCAACCCCTGGGGTTCCGATTGGGATGCTCACGGCAATCTTTTCTTCATCAATACAGTGATCGGCCATCTGTGGCACGCCATCCCCAATGCCCATTTGCAGCGGATGTATGGAGAGGATGCTGATCCCCATATCTACCAGCTCTTGCCGCAGGTGGCAGATCATGTCCACTGGAATTCAACTGCGGAGACCTGGAGCGACATACGGAAGATCGGGATCTCTCCAGAGACCGACAAAGCGGGTGGTGGGCATGCTCATGTCGGGATGATGATCTATCAGGGTGCGAATTGGCCAGAGGCCTATCGACATCAGCTCTACACGATCAACTACCACGGGAAGAGGATCAATCGCGATCGGTTGGAGCGAGAGGGGGCTGGCTATGTAGGGAAACATCAGCCTGATTTGTTTCAGGTGGAGGATCCCTGGTTTCGCGGGATCGATTTGGTGTCTGGACCGGAGGGTGCCGTCTACGTACTGGATTGGTCCGACATCGGAGAATGCCACGATGACGACGGCGTCCACCGTAGCAGCGGCCGAATCTACCGTTTGCGGTACGGCAAGGCACCATGGGATCGCAGGGCATTGGGAGGGTTGAGCGATCTGGAGTTGGTTGAGCGGTTGGCTGACGAAGATGTCTGGCATCGCAGAATGGCTCGACGTGTCCTGGTCGATCGCAAGCATGCGGGAAAACTCTCCGATGAAGCGATCGAACGCTTGAAAACTTTAGCTTCGTTGAAGACAGACGGGGATAGGGGGCGTCTGGAAGCGCTTTGGACTTTGGCTTCTTTGGGGCAGGCGACTCCAGAGTGGTTGATGATTCGCCTGATGGCGTCCTTGCAGGATTCCTATCGCTCCGCGGGCGATGCATCCTATCGCATTGCCTGCCTTCGGCTTTTGCTGGATCGACCGACCGAAGATCCAGCGGTCGCCAAGACAGTTTTGCGCTACTGTCAGGAGGAATCGGATCCTCTGGGCTTGCTGTATGCTGCGGCGTTGGTCGGCAACATCCGCGCCCAGGAGGTCTGGGAGATTCTTGCCACCCTGGCATCGAAAGCCGACTTGGAAGAGGACCGCGATTATCCCGCCGTGCTCTGGTCGGGAATGAAAGAGCATGTCGCTAGGCAGCGTGGAAGAGCGTTGGAGCTGTTGAGCGGGCGTGGCATGAAGTCGATCGATCGATGGATCGCGAGAAGACTAGCTTCCGACTGGCAGCACGACCAGTCGATCCGGCAGGGAATTGCGGAGTGGTTGGGTCGTGAGAATCGTTCGGAGGAGCGAGCGAAGGCGGTGCTAGAGGGGATGCTGGACGCATTGCAGGGGCGTCGTCGCGTGGAGATGCCTGAGGGATGGCGTCGCGCCGATGCACAGCTTCGTCGAGCCTCTTCGCCGGAGATCCAATCGGCGCTCGATCGGCTGGGGCTGTTGATGGCCGATGGTGTCGCAGAAGGGCAGTTGATGGAACTGGTGGGCGACTCCAGCGTTCCCATCCATCAGCGTCGTGAAGCGATTCGTTCGTTGAGTGAGGCGAGGTCGAGCGGTCTTCGGGACCGGCTTAGGCCACTGCTGACCGATCGCGATTTGGGGCGCGATGCGATCGTTGCTTTGGGGATGACCGGACAGAACGAGGCTTGGGATGATCTGCTGGAAGTTTTTCCCCGACTGCAGGCGCCTGGTCGTCGCGCAGCGATCGAAACGCTGGCGGCTAATCGAGCTGGCATGATCCGATTGGTGGATTCCATCGAGAAAGGGAGCATCTCGAGGGACGAAGTTCCCGCAGCAACCTTGCGGCAGCTGCATTGGTCGGGCGATCCTGTGCTACAAGGTAAGCTGGAAGCGCTGTGGCCGGCCATGCAATGGTTGACGGAAGAGGGGCGGCAGAGAATGGCGGCGCTCGATAATGAACTGACGGAGCATTCCGTTGGCGAAGGGAATGCTACCGTGGGCCGGGCTCTCTGGAACAAGCACTGTGCCTCGTGCCACAAGCTGTTTGGTGAAGGGGGAGCCATCGGCCCGGAATTGACCGGAGCTCAGAGGGGAAATGTTCGATACTGGATAGAAAACATCGCCGATCCCAGCGCTTCGGTAGCCGATCGTTTTCGAGTGTCTCTATTTCTCCTTCGCGATGGCCGCATCGTCACTGGAGTGCCACTCCAGGAGGATGCCCAGGTGATCCGCGTTCAGACTCCCACCGAGCAGACTCGCGTTTTGAAGGAGGATCTGGAGGAGCGAAGAGCTTCTGCGAAATCGCTGATGCCCGACGGCCTGATGGACCTCATGACCTCCCAAGAGCGGAAGGATTTGATGAAGTATCTGATGAGTCCCGTTCAGGTGACGGCATCACCCTAGTTCCTGTCGCTCGACGATCTTCACCATGCCGGGCCCTTGGGAAAGGATTGTGGCTTAGGAGCATCAGCGACGGGTTTTTATCGTACTCGCACTCAATGCAATGGGACTCGTACTCGAAAAGAAGCGTCGGGACACGGAAGCATCGAGCATGAGATCGAGTAGCGTGCGCCAGGGGGGGAGGAGGGCAGGAGAGCAAAAAAAAAAAAAAAAAAAAACCACCAAAA
>JBJSWM010000583.1:0-4872 GCA_046085865.1 Pirellulaceae bacterium | reverse complement strand
TGATCGCCGCGTCAAACCAACGTCGAGTCCAGTCGCGTCTAGCCACCATCACGGGATCGATTCGGACCTCGTGGTAGAAGCTTGGTATTGTCGTTTCAATGTAGTAGATCGCCATAAAAATTGCTGCCGCCAATCCCGAGGACTCCGCACCCTATCCCACCCAATCAACTCTCCTTTGGCTTCAACTACCAACCCATCCACTCTAGCCTTGCTTCGTGATTGTACTCAGTCCGCTGCGGCGGACGGTACTCGTACTCCATCGATCCCTCGGCAGCCGTTTCAGTTCGTCGAATCAACCGAGTTCATATCGACACGATCCCCCCGGTCATCTGCGTTCTTTCGAGTACGAGTACGAGGAAATCCTCCTGAAGCACGAACAATAACTTCACCCTCCCCCTGGGAGGGTCGCGAGGAACGAGCGGGGAGGGTCTTTTTCTTCCCCCCACAGCAGACTCGCAAGCCAACTTCACCCTCCCCCTGGGAGGGTCGCGAGGAACGAGCGGGGAGGGTGTAAAATGAAACGCTCGCTCCCCCTTGGGAGGATGACAACGGGCTGTCATCCTCTCAATAACACCGCAAGGGCAAAACCCCTCCGGTCGACCGTCCGCTCGAAGAGGCATCCACTGCGATGAAGCATCCAGAGCCGGACCATACCGGGCAACTGCCGTCAGCTTCCTGGATCGATCGCTGGATGGATAGCCGATGGATTCTGCTGGCGGTCGCCATGATCGCGGCAGCGATCGCCTATCCCGCTCAGCGGCAATGGCGGATGGAGCATGATCTGGAGGCGATGTTCCGAGGCGACTCGCCGCTGCTGCGCGACTTCCAGTCGCTGAAAAATCGCTTCGGCGGCAACGAAGCGGTCCTCGGCATCTTCGAAGCCACGCAGCTTTGGGAAAGTCCAAGCTCAGGCAACCCAGAGCAAAAAAACCCAGATCAAAAAAACCCAGTGCAGAAAACCCCTGCGCCGCTCCAGCAGCTCGATGCGATCGCTCAGCGATGGCGCGCCATCGACGGCGTCCAGGCGGTGGTCGACCTGGCGATGCTAGACCAGTGGATCGGTCGCCTGGAAAAGCCGAAAGCGAAATCGCCGAACACCCCCGCCGACTCCCCTGCTCTGCTGGGTCAGTCGCTTACCAGCGACAGCAAGCTAGCTCAGGCGGTCCTAAAACTTTTTGATGGCTACACCCACCGCCGCGGCAGTCCCATCGTCGCCGTCGTCGCCTTACTGGACCCCAACCGCAAAAACTCCACTGGCCAGCTTCTGACGCAGATGAAATCGGACGCGGCCCAGGTGCAGCCCGCAGATGGCTCTACCGCTCCCTTGTCGTTTGTGGGGCTGGTCGGGGAGCCGGTGTTGGTGGAGGAGGGATTTGATCTGATCGAACGGGATGGGCAGCGGCTGACCTGGAGCGTGACGTTCTGGGTGGGCCTGGTGCTTGGGGTGCTCTTTCGGTCGATTCGCTGGACGGTGACGGCGTGCCTGGTGATTCTCTGGTCGATGCTGGTGACGCGCGGGTTGCTGGCGGGGCTGGGGTTCCAGTTGTCGATGGTCTCCAGCATGCTGGGAGCGATCGTGTCGATTGTCGCCACGGCGACGATCACCCACTGGATTGTCGATGCCCAGCAGACGCGGCGCAGCGGCGTTTCGGCCAAGCAGGCGCTCAGCCAGTCGCTGACACGGCTTTGGAAGCCGATGCTGCTGGCGGGACTGACCGACGTCGTCGGCTTTGGGTCGCTGGCCTTCTCCACCGTCGCTCCCGTGCGCGATTATGGGCTGATGATGGGAGTCGCCTGCGCGGTGGTGGTGGCCGGGATCTTTCTGATCGCTCCCGCCCTGGCCCCAGGTGGCTGGCAGTGGCCGGTCTCGAGCGGCAATGCATCGGACGGCGCGCGATCGAACCGACCAGAAGATCTTTTGCTTGCCGATGGCATGTTGCAGCGATGGCTGATGAGCCTTGCGGACTGGGCCGGTCGCTGGCGCTATCTGCTGGCCACACTCGGGGCGCTGGTGCTGGTGGTGTCGACGGTGGGGCTGAGGTGGCTGGAGTCGGAGACCGATTTCCTGAGGAACTTCGATCCCGATCTGCCGATGGTGCAGGCATTCCAGCGGGTCGATCGCGACTTGGGGGGAGCTGGCCTTTGGGATATCCAGCTACCGCTTCCAGATGCGATCGACGCCAAGTGGGTGGAACAGGTCAGCGGGTTTCAGCAGCGGCTGACGGCGATTCGGATCGACGGATTGGACCAACCGGCGATTGGCAAGGTCCTTAGCCTGATCGACCTCGACCGGTTGCTGAAGGATTCGGGGGCGCTGGGAGCGGTGGCTGGGTGGCTACCGGTGCAGGCGCGGTGGGAGGCGGCCAGGGCGCTGTTTCCCGAGCTGATTGGGTCGTTGTGGAGCAAACGGGATCCGAAGGGGGACGGGCCGGGGTGGCTGCGGATCCAGCTGCGATCCCCCGAGGGACTATCGGCTCGCCAGCGACGATCGCTGATCGATGCGGTGGAGGCCGAGCTATCGAAGAGCACTCAGATGGCCGAGTGGCGGAAGCCATTTGGGGAGCAGAATTCCGAGGGATCGGCGACGGGGCATTATGTGCTGGTGCAGCATTTGGTGGAGAGCCTACTGCAGGACCAGTGGAAATGTTTTGGCAGCGCGGTGCTGGGGATCATTTTGGTGTTGTGGTGGTCGACGGGACGGTTGAGCTGGGCGTTGGTGGCGATGGCGTTGCATGCGTTGCCAGCGATCGTGTTGGTGGGATCGTATGCATGGCTGGGTTGGAAGACCGATTTGGGAGCCGCCTTGATTGCCTCGGTATCGCTGGGTCTATCGATTGACTCCGCGATTCACTACTTGATGGCCTGGCGGCGGCATCGGGACGCGGCTGCCAGCGAGCGGGAGTCGATTGCGCGGTGTCAGATGGCGGTTGGGCCTGCGTCGATTGCCGCGACGGCGGCGCTGGTGATAGGATTTTCATCTTTGTTATCCAGCGACTTTCGGCCGACAGCCAGTTTTGGGCAGATGGCCTCCATCACCATGGGCCTAGGGCTCCTCGCCAACCTCATCGGCATGCCCGCCCTCCTCTCCACCCGCCGTCCGTCGGATTGACTTAGCCGGACCGCGCTAGCGGCCGGGTTCTTCTGCGGGGTGCTGGTACCAGATCGAAAGCCGAGAAGAACCGGCGGCTAGCGCCTCGCCGCTAAGGTTTGCGGCGGTGAATAGGACCCGCGCTGCGCATGGGGTTGGAAAGATGTGGCTCTCACGGGGGCACGGGGGACACGGAGAGGGAATGACACATTGGGGCTTGGGGCCGGTCTTTTTTAGCCGGACCGCGCTAGCGGCCGGGTTCTTCTGCGGGTTGCTGGTACCCAGATCGAAAGCCGAGAAGAACCGGCGGCTAGCGCCTCGCCGCTAAGGTTTTCGGCGGTGAATAGCGCCCGCGCGGCGCTGGGGTTGGAAAGATGTGGCTCTCACGGGGGCACGGGGGACACGGGGAGAGGAGAGAGAAGAGGGATGCGCGCGAGGAAAGATCGCTCGATTCAGGAAATGTGTCGTGTTCCCTTCTTTTGATACATCCGCTGGTCGGCTAGCTGCAGCCAACCGGTTGCACCCTGCCCCTCGGCCAACGAGACAACTCCGGCACTCCATCGCACCCGGTCATCACTCCCCGGTATCCGCGATCGGGGATCCGCACTCCATCGCGCCAAAGACTCTTCCAGCCGCTCCACCACCAGCTCCGGCCGCGCCTCCCACAACAACACCCACTCATCCCCGCCATACCGGCCTATCCACGCCGGCCCTCCCGACTGGCGCTGCTCCTGAAAAAACGCTACCAGATCACGCAGCAACTGGTCCCCTGCCAAATGCCCCGCGCGATCGTTCACCTCCTTGAACCGATCCAGGTCCAACATCACCAGCGACCAACGCTGCCGATCCTCCAAAGATCGCTCCCCCCAACACCCCAGCTGATACTCTAGCTCCCACCGACTGGCCGCTCCCGTCAACGCATCCGTTCTGGCTCGGCGGTCTATCTCCGCCATCCCTTCCACTGGCCTCGCCGCTGTTCGCCGTGCCAGCCACCAACCGACAGCCATCCCGACGGCGACACCGATCAGGCCGGCCGCAAGAACGCCGGCGATCCCAAGAATCAACAAAACCACCGCAGCCGATTCACTCGCACCCAGTGGTAGCATGCTTGGTCGCCTCCACAGCTTGCCTGCCTCCACCTAGTCCTCAGGTGGAGGCGTACCATCGCCCCAGCAAGATCCAGGGAATGAAAAGGGAGCAGATCATCAAGCCATCGAAGGGACCTGAGAAGGCCAAGGCGGCTGACGCGTCCAGCATCAGCAGGGTGCCGATCGCCTGCTTGATCGACCCCTGAACCTTCTTTGGAGTCGGCTCCTGAAGACTCGCCAAGGCGCGTCGCACCAGTGGCAGACTGACCAACAGGATCAGCATCGGAAAGACCCAACGATCGCGCAGCGCCAGCCTAGCCGACGACGCATCGAGGAACCAGGGAGTCGCACTCCAGATCGCCAGCCCCGCTGCCGCCACCAGCCACCCGGTCCCCAGCGTCATTCGCTGACTGGTTTTCTCTTCCTGGCGTGCTGCGATCGTGAATCCAGTGACGAATACCAAGTGCCCCAGTGCAGCGATCCAGGCCACCGTCGGGATCGATCCGTCGGCCATCGCCTGCCGCACCAGCGCTGCACCCAGCAGCAAGTTGCAGGCTCGGCAAACCCCCATCACCGCCGGTGCCCAGGAGGTCTGCTTTAGCCATCCGTTGTAGGCGAGGATCGCCAGCGCCCAGAGACTTCCGATCGCCAGTGGGGACCAGTGGAAAGGTCTGGAGGCATAGAAAGCGGCGAGGG
>JBJSWM010000582.1:0-4753 GCA_046085865.1 Pirellulaceae bacterium | reverse complement strand
AGCAATGCCGCCGCGATCCAAATCGCCGTCGGCACGCGACGCCATCCACTGCTTCCTGCCTCGATAGGTACCATCTCCAAGTCGCCGAAGAGCACGCAGCCGGGATCCAGGTCGACCGAATCAGCCAGCTGGACCATAAGGATCAGCCCGGCCGCAAAGAGGCCGGTGAAGACGGTTCCGGTAGCAGCACCTTCATCGACTTTCCCCAACGACTTGGCTCGGTCTGTCAACCAGATGGTCGCCAACCCCAGGCATGCTGCGCCCAGTAGCATCGCGATCGCCTGCCTGCCACCACTCCACCAGTACGCCAGCACAATACCTGGCAGTACCGCATGACTGATCGCATCCGCCGCTAGGCTCATCCGACGCAGCACCAGAAACGTCCCCGGCAGCGCAGCCGCTACTGCGAATAGCGCGCCTGCCAGCACCACCCAGCCGTCGTATTCCCAGATCCACGGAAGTGTGCTCAGCGGGAAACATGCCCCTTCCCCGATTGGCTCAGCCATCCCTACCTCCCAACTTCCCTGCCGACGGGCTCGATGGCATCCCCGATGGGTCCTCCGGCACAATCGGATGCAGGCTTTCAGGCACCTCCATGGTGGAAACTCCCAACTGGGATTCCAGCCTTGCCAGCATGGTTTCATCCAGCCAGTGCTCGGTGGCATCCGCGCCTCGATCGATCGCTTCGGCGGGGAGGTCCAAAAGCAGGTGGAGGTAATGTTCAACAAAACGATGTTTGCGCACTGCGACGATCGCCTGCTGGATCCCCTTGGCGGTCAAGAACAGGTTGCCATGGGGCTCCCCGATCACCAGACCTTCGCGATGCAGTCTGGAAAAGAGCGATCGATGGTTGGCGACGTTTCCCGTCCACTGCATGGCTACCGCACCAGGGATCTCGGCGGAGCGGGCATGTCCGACGATGGTGGGCGCTTTGCCGCACGACTCCAGAAACTCGTAGAAGTCTCGCAAGATGTGATCGCGGCGCACGATCCACTCCAGCGCTCGATGCCTCATCCATCTCCGCACCAGACCGTCGTGAGTCCCGAACAGCAGACTGACGAGGAAAAACGCGACGCCCGTCAACACAATCGCTGGTCCCGATGGGATCTTGTCTCCCTGATCGCTGATCCACGCCCCCACCATGCCGCTGGCCCCACCCAGCCCCATCGCGATCCAGAGCAGTCGATGCAGCCGTGTGGTCCAAAACCTAGCGGCTGCTGGCGGGATCACCAGCAGCGCCACCATGAGGATGGCACCCACAGCCTGAAGCCCGACGATGATCAGCGCGATGGCCGCCATCATCAACCCAAAATCCAACCACCAGACCGACCATCCGAGAGAGGTCGAAAAGGCAGGATCGAAACAGATCAGGCCGATCGGTCGCTTCAGCAACAGCACCAGTCCGACGGAAAGAAGGGAAGCCAGCGCGATCCAGCGCCCGTCTTCGGCGACCAGTGTCGCTGTCTTGCCGAAGAGAAATCCCTCCAGACCGGCGGCGTCCCCGCCCAGCCCTTGCACCCAGCGCAGCAGCACAGTCCCGACAGCAAACCATCCGGTGAGCACCACTCCCATCGCGGCATCCTCCCGCAACCGGGTGCGATTGCGAAGCACCAGCAGCCCCAAAGCCCCCAGGCCGGCACTGCAGGCTGCCCCAAGCAGCAACCAAGGCAACGACTTTCCAGACCGGCCACCGGCCCACAGCAGCCAGAAGGCAACCGCAATCCCGGGCAACGTCGCATGGCTGATCACATCGGCCACCAGCGCCCGCCTGCGCAACAACAGAAAGACCCCCACCGCCCCACAGGCTGCCCCCAGTAGGCTGGTACCGAAGAGAACCCACCAAGTGTTGTAGTCCAACCAACCCCTCACGGCCCCACTCCCCGCCGACGCATCGCCTCGGCCAACTCATCCAGCACCGTCAGCCTTCCGCCGTAGGTCTTCTGGAGATTCTCCTTCTGAAACACCTGCTCCACCTTGCCGTAAGCCACCACGCGCATATTCAGAAGGACAACTCGATCAAAGTAGTCGGGGGCAGTGTGGAGGTCGTGATGGACCACCACCACGGTCTTGCCCTCAGCGCGAAGGGAACGCAGCAATTGCATGATCGCCAGTTCCGTCGCTGCGTCGACGGCTGCAAAGGGTTCGTCCATCAAATAAAGGTCGCTCTGCTGCACCAAGGCTCGCGCGAGAAAGGCGCGTTGCTGCTGCCCGCCAGAAAGCCGCCCGATCTGTCGATCGGCATAGGCATCCATCTCCACCGCCCGCAACGCCTCCATCGCTCGCGCACGCTCGATAGCCCCTGGCCGACGAAACCATCCCAACTTCCCGTAGGTACCCATCAGGACCAGATCGAGCACCGAGCAGGGAAACTCCCAGTCGACCGACTCCCTCTGTGGTACATAGGCGACGCGCCCCCGCTGCTCGGCCAGCGACTTACCGAAGACTCGCACCTCCCCCGATATCGGCTCCACCAGCCCCAGGATCGCGCGAAGCAACGTGCTTTTGCCCGCACCGTTGGGACCCACCAGTCCCACCAACGACCCGGCTGGCAGATCGAGATTGACCTCCCACAGCACAGGACGCTGCTGGTAGGCCACCGTCAGATCGCGTATCTGTAGCGGAATGCTGGGGTCCAGCCGACTGACTTCTTCGTCCACCTCAGCTGCCATCTCTGATCCACCCCCGGAACCCACCCTCGGGGACACTTCCCCCAAGAGCCCTTGTGATCGTTGTGATGTTGTGATCCCACATCCCTAGGTAAGTCCCTTCGTACGTTCCCTCAGGCCCCATGGCATCCGAGAATAACGATCCCCCCAGTTGCACTCGATGGCCAGCGCCTGCGGCACCCTGCAACACCGCCTCCATCCCATCGCTAGAAACACTGGTCTCGACAAACACAGCCGGCAACCGCCGCTCCACCACCTCCCGGACCAAGCCGCGAATGCGCCGCAAACCGGCCTCCGAATCGGTGCTCAATCCCTGAATGCCCTCGACACGAAGGCCGTAGCGAGCCCCCAGGTAGCCGAAGGCATCGTGGGAGGTAACCAGCCAACGATGAGCCTCGGGAATCGTCGAAAAACATTCCATCGCAAATCGATCCAGTCGCTCCAACTGCCACCGCAATCGACCCCATCGTTCCGAAGCCCCCGCAACCCGGTCCCCCATCCGCTCGACAATCGCTTGGAGCATCGCGTCCCCCGCCAGGATCCAGAGCGATAGATCCATCCAAACATGCGGATCAGCTGCCTGCGATCCCTCGCCGCGCCGCAGACGATCTTTTGGCAAGGCTTCCCCGACCGCAAACGGCTCCCCTGCCACCCCCGATCGCTCCAGCAACTGCTGCATCCGCCCCTCCAGATGCAAGCCGACATACAGAACCAGTCTGGCCTTGAGCACCCGGATCGCGTCGTCGCGCGTCGGGCGATAAAGGTGGGGATCCACCCCAGATCCGATCAACCCAGAAACCGCACATCCAGGCCCGGCAATCACCCGCGCGATGTCCGCAACCATCCCCACGGTCGCCACGATCGCTGGAGTCGAAGGCTCAATCGACTGCGATCGACATCCACCAAGTAGCAACGAAGCCCCAGTTCCCAAGAAGACGCGCCGATCGCATGCCATGGCTATCAACCGCCCCTTCCTGCCCACGCGCCATCCCTACCCCTCCGCCATCCCCCAGAGGATGCAAGCCGGGTCCCGATCCTACGCAGACACTCCATCCAAAGGCTCTGCTGCCGCACCGCCTCTCGGCTGTCACCTACCCAGCCTGTCGGCAGTCATCAACGAAGTGCCGCGCGGAACCAACATCGCCCTCCCCCATGGGAAAGGCCACCACGGAAACTACCGATGCTGCCGCATGTACTCATACACCGCCATCGTTGTAGCCGTGGCTACATTATAGCTGAGCGGCTTTCCGTAGACAGGAATCTCGACGACGTCATCCAACAAACGAAGTGCCCCCGCCTCAATCCCCAATCGCTCGTTGCCAATCACCAGCGCGACTTTTTCGGGAAAAGGATAATCGAACAGACACTTCGCCCCAGTCGCTTGCTCCAAGCCGACACGCCAATATCCCTCCCGATGCAACTCCTCCAACACCGGTTCGATCGTCCGACGCTGAACCACCTGAAGCACTTCGAGGGAATCGCGAGCGATCTCGCGGTCGATCTTCCCTGGCCCACACTGATAAAGCCGTGAGATCCCCGCACATCCGGCCAACCGCGCAATGCGACTGAGATTCACGTTGCTCCGCAACGGCGCCACCACCAAGACAATCCCCCTCGGCTGCGGCAAGGCATCCGCTGGCTTATGACGAATATGCTCAAACTCGCTCATCACTCCCCCCAAGCCAACCTCACCCAAGAGCAACCCAACATAACGTCGATCCCCAAGGCAAAAAACACCCCGGCGGTGCCTGCAATTGCAGCACAGCCCGGTCCCGCTGCCCAATAACATTGCACTGATCGCCTTCCCCACACGGCCCCCCAAGACCTGAAGCAGTCGATGAGGAAAAAAGAACGATCGCCTAGGGGAAGATCTTGCACCGCTAGCATTCGGATTCGGGCGGTTGGACCGACCGCTGGTGATCAATCCATTCTTTTCGGTTTCGCATTCTTTCGCTTTGGCACGAGCGCTGCATCTACTGCCAACGCAAAGGCTTGAAGACGAAAGGAGGCGCCCCAGGAAAGAGACTCGACGAAACAAAACACATGCGTGCGATTGCCGCAGATCAAGCGAGGTCTGAAAGAGGGAG
>JBJSWM010000581.1:0-2260 GCA_046085865.1 Pirellulaceae bacterium | reverse complement strand
CCCCCATAACCGTTCCTTCGGAGTTGATCGGTTTTTCTTTGCCAGTATATGGTTCCGCTGTCTTGTTCTTCTATCTATTGACTCAAGATAAAAAGATCTCACCCTACGAGGGCGCGGTTTTGGTGCTGATGTACCTGTTGTTTCTAGGCAAGGTCGCCCGCGTCATCTAGCGATCCATTTTCGACCTGCTCGAATCGGCGTGATCGCCATGTCGCAGAAGCGAAGTCAAAACGAAAGTCTCTGCGAGAGGATCGTGAAGGGCTTTGCGGGCAACGTGGGCGTTGAGAAAGCCGATGGCAAGCTGGTTTTCTCGAGAAATCGATGGAGCGAGGAATCGATCTGTTGGACCTCTGTCGATCGAATGCTTCCAGAGGTTCTTTGAATTGCCCGGCGCATTCAGGTACAACTGGAGAGGTGCCGACTGGCTTTGCAACTAGGACTGCGAAAGGGATACCAGATGAACAAGTTTCTTCCAGAGCAGAACGAACATTCGGGACGATGGACGCGTCGAAAGGTGCTTGCGGCCGGAGCGATGCTGCCGCTGGTTTCGGCTGCGGGGCGAGCGGCATCGGTGGATCTGGTGGGAGAGGATTCCTTGGTGGTCGATCTCTATCGATCGCTGTCCGACGATCAGAAAAAGTCAATCTGCTTTCCCTACCAGACGGCCGATCGAAGCAAGCTGAATGCCAACTGGCATGTCACCAAGATCAAGATTGGGGATGCCTTCTATTCTGCCGCTCAGAGGGATTTGGTTGAGCGAATCGTGGGTACGGTGATGTCGCCGGAGGGGTTGGAGCGGTTGAAGCAGCAGATGGAAGAAGATGATGGCGGGCTGGAAGCCTACAGCATGGGTCTATTCGGCGACCCAACAAGCGGTCCTTTCCAATGGTTGTTGACCGGTCGTCACGTGACGCTTCGAGCTGATGGGGCAAGCGACCCGAAGGTGGCGCTAGGAGGGGGGATCGTCTACGGTCATGGGGAGGAGTCCAAGCCACAGAACAATCTGTACTTCGATCAGACGCAAAAGGTGCAGACGCTCTTTGAGAGCTTGACCAGTTCTCAGCGGGAGCAGGCGCTATTGGCATCGATCCCTGAGGAATCGAAGTTGCAGTTGCAGGGGGCGCAAGGTCGTTTCGATGGCTTGGAAGTGGCGGCGATGAGCGACCCGCAGAAGGAGCAGGTGCGTGAGACGCTGCAATACCTGCTGAAGCCATTCCGTGAATCGGATGCGAAGGAGATACTCTCCAAGATCGATGCGGGCGGAGGGATCGATCGCCTGCGATTTGCCTTTTATCGCGATGGCGATCTGGAGGGAGATCAGGTGTGGGATGACTGGAGAATTGAGGGGCCGAACGCCATCTTCCATTTCCGCGGCGCACCTCACGTGCACGCCTTCATTCATGTCGCGGATGTCTCCTGAGGCGATCGATAGGCGTCGCCATGCCATCTTGGCGGTTGTTTGGTCTTCAACCTGGAGCGATCGTTGTGCAGTCCCCCGTCCGTCTGATTGCCTTTCGGGCGGCGTCCTGGATCGCCGCTTCTACTTTTTGCATCGCCTTGGCTTTCCTATGCAACCCCTGCGCCGCATCGGAGGTGTCGCCCCCCGAGGGAAGCCGACCGAATGTGATCTTGATCATCACGGACGATCAGGGATACGGCGACCTTTCGGCTCACGGCAACCCTATCCTCAAAACACCTCATCTGGATCGGCTTCATGGATCGAGCCGCAGGTTTACCGATTTTCAAGTCAGTCCTACGTGCGCGCCGACGCGCAGCGCTCTCCTGACAGGCAGGCACGAGTTCCGCAACGGAGTGACGCATACGATTTTGGAACGCGAGCGACTGAGGCCTGATGCGACGACGTTGGCCGAAGTGCTTCGTTCGGCAGGATACGGCACAGGTATCTTCGGGAAGTGGCACCTGGGGGACGAGGATGCGTACCAGCCTCAGCGTCGAGGCTTTGACAAGGTGTGCATCCATGGCGCGGGTGGCATCGGTCAGAGTTACGCAGGCTCCTGCGGCGATGCACCAGGCAATCGGTATCACGATCCCTACCTGTTGGTCGATGGCGTTTTTGAGAAGACGGAAGGGTACTGCACGGATCTCTATTTCTCGAAAGCGATGGAGTGGATCGAGAATCGTCGGGGCGATCCGCAAGAGAGACCTTTCTTTTGTCTGATCGCCACCAACGCTCCCCACAGTCCCTACGTAGCCAAGCCGCAGGATGCAGCGCGGTATCAGGGCAAGGCTCCCAATGTCG
>JBJSWM010000580.1:0-2172 GCA_046085865.1 Pirellulaceae bacterium | reverse complement strand
CGCCCTTTGCTTCGCCTACCTGATCCGAAAACACGGGCTCTACACTTGGGGAAACCACCTCCCAGCCGCCACCCGGCACCTGGAGGTGATCGAGTTCCTTCTGGATTGCATGGGACGCAGGATGAGCCTGCGGGGCAGTGCTTGAAGAACTATCGCAGGGATATTGGTAGCTACCGGAACCCGATGCATTTCGAACGGAAAATCGCGCCGCTCCATTGCAGCACCCACTCCAGGAACTTAACCTGAAGGGGTTCGCTGCCATCATTGATGAGGCCATCGATCGAGACGAGGCTATTGGATCGCACAGCCCCAGTTTCCGGTCTTGCCAACCCGCTTCGATCGCCACCGTCCCCGGACCTTCCCAACAAGAAAGCCACCCCATGAACAGCCTGACGCGCATTCTCGGTTTTGCCATCTTCGCTACCGCCGTCGCGGGAGCGATTTACGGCGGGATCTTTTACAACGAATACCGTAAGGCCCAGGCTGAACTGAAGGCCCTCGAGGGTCCACCAGAAAAAATGCCGGAAGGCCGCCCCGTACTGCCTGGGATGGGTGGTGGTGGCGGTGGAGGCGGACCAGGGGCCGGTGGGGATGGCGGCGGTCGTCGTGGACGTCCCGAAGAATCGAAGGAAGCCGAGGAAGAGACCGAAGCATCCAAGACAGAAGAAACCAAAGAGCCAACTGAGGAAGCGCAAAAGAAGGAATCGACCGAACCGCCAACCGCTGAAGAGCCCGAAGCCAAAGATCCGGCCAACGCAGATACTGCCACAGAAACTCCAGCAGATCCACCGGCCGAATCGGCCAAAGAAGGAGACGGAAGCGGAAACTAGCAACCTGTGGAATATGGCGGTCCATTTTTCACCGGAACTTTCGCTCCGACCATTACCCATCGGCCGGCGAATCGATCGGTTTCGAATCTGCTACGTTACGATCCAGCCGCTACCGAATGGTCCAACAAGTCGACAGCCCCCCTTCCCCTTTGTCCAAAATCCAGACCACCAGCGATCGCTTGCGATCGCTTGCCACCCTAGGAGCAACCCTCGATGGCCCGCGTTCATATCCCCAGTGAAAACCGTGTCCTCGACCAAGTCGACCAGATCCGATCGTTCCTGGAGCCGCATGGCATCTGGTACGAACATTGGGAAGTCGAAGGTCGGCTACCCCAGGATCCCACCGATGCCCAGATCCTGGAAACCTACCAAGCCGAAATCGATCGACTGAAATCCGCCGGGGGTTTCGTCACGGCCGACGTGATCAATGTGCGACCGGAAACCCCAAACCTCGATGCGATGCTTGAGAAGTTCAACAAAGAACATACCCACGATGAAGATGAGGTTCGATTCACGGTATCGGGCCGAGGCCTGTTTCATATCCACCCCGAATCAGGACCGGTGTTCGCCGTCGAAGTTTCCACCGGGGACCTGATCAATGTCCCTCGGGGCACCAAGCACTGGTTTCATCTTTGCGACGATCGACACATCCGCTGCATTCGACTCTTTCAAGACCCCACCGGCTGGACTCCTCATTACATCCAGGAAGGAGTCCATAGTCAGTACCAACCGGTCTGCTTTGGGCCCGGCTACGTCGACGGTTCCAAGCGCGTTGCACCGGTGATTCCCCTGTGAACGAGAAACCGTTCGCACTCCAAGTTCAAGCGATCGTCGTCGATATCGAAGGCACGGTCTCCAGCATTCAGTTCGTTCATGAAGTGATGTTCCCGTTCGCCAGTGAGGCGGCCGAGCGATTCCTTCAGGATCGCTGGGAGGATGCGGAAGTCCAGCGGGCGATCGATCAGATGGCCAAAGACTGGTCAGGCACGACCTCGTTCTCTATTCCGGTCGATGCAGGAAACTGGAGATGGAACCCAGAGCTTCCCGCCACCGGTCGTCCCATGGCGGTCGCAAAGTGGGTCCGACAGTTGATCGCTGACGACTCCAAGACAACCGGACTGAAACATCTCCAGGGCATGATCTGGAAAGACGGCTTTCATGCCGGACTCCTGACCGCACCGCTCTTTTCTGATGTCCCCCCTGCCCTCCAACGATGGTCCAATCAGGGTTTGCAACTGGCTGTCTATTCCTCTGGAAGCATCGCAGCCCAGAAGCTCTTCTTCCAGCACACTAACTCTGGAAACTTGCTGTCGCTTTTCTCCCACCATTTTGACACGACGAC
>JBJSWM010000579.1:0-13636 GCA_046085865.1 Pirellulaceae bacterium | reverse complement strand
AACCTGCCTACTCCTTATTATTCTTCCCGCCAACCCAAAGAGAATTCGTTCCCCATGTGGTGGTCTGTCTTGAGCCTTCGGGGGCGGCTGTTAGACTGATGCTCGACCGATCCAGCAACCCCAGAGTTGGACTTCAATCATGACCCACCAGATGCTCGAACGACTCATGCAGCAGATCCAACAGCGGGTGTCCGATATGCCCGAAGGATCTTACACCACCCAGCTGCTTCGCGGTGGTGTTTCCCGAATGGGAGGCAAGGTCATGGAGGAGGCGGCGGAGGTGGTGGAAGCGGCAGGTGAACCCGGAGAGGAGGGACGCCAGCACACCATTCGCGAAGCGTGCGATCTGCTTTTTCATCTCTTCGTTCTAGTCGCCTCCCGCGAGATCAGCCTGGAGGATCTCCAAAGCGAACTAGAGCGGCGGGAGGGGATTTCCGGACTTCAAGAGAAGGCCAGTCGGCCGAAGAAAACTTAGCCCCCTTCTGAAACTTTTTACGGGCGACCACAATAGAGAGTCGACTTCGGACTTTGGGAGCCCGACTTCGGTCGTTCGGAGATCCCCTCAGCAGGCATGCCTTCCATCTTTGGCTTGGCAGACCATCGGGGTATTTGGATTGAGATTGCAAAGGACCATGAACCATGTCGGCACAGGCACTGCGGCTCGGAGTCCCCAGCAAGGGACGATTGAGCGAACTGGCGATTGAACTGCTTCAGCAATCAGGGCTGCAGTTCCGGCGCCAGGATCGGTCCCTGTTCGCTCGCGTGCGCGGACTGCCGATCGAAATCACCTTTCTTCGAGCCGACGACATCCCGACGCTTTGTGCTGAGGGAGCGATCGATCTGGGGATCACTGGCAGCGATTTGGTTGCCGAGTCGAAGGCAGATGTCCAGGTGCGGATGCCTTTGGGGGTCGGCAAGTGCCGCCTAGCAATCTGCGTCCCCGAGGACTCGACGATTGAACACCCTTCACAGCTTGACGGAAAAAAGATCGCTACCAGTTTCCCAGGAATCACGCAGGCGTATTTGGAATCCCACGGTGCCCAGGTGCACTTGGTGGAATTGATGGGCAGCGTCGAGGTGATGATCACGCTGGGCGTCGCCGATGCGATTGTCGATCTGGTGGAGACAGGTAGCACTTTGGCCGCCAATCATCTTCGGATCCTCGATGAGGTCGGCCAGTACGAAACGGTGCTGATCCAAAGTCGCAACGTCCACGACCCGGAAACCGCTCAGCGGATCCAGCGGCGATTGCAGGGAGTGGTGATCGCCAGGGACTACTCCTTGCTGGAATACAACATCCCCAGAGATCGACTGGCCGAAGCGGAACAGGTGACGCCTGGATTCCGATCTCCAACGATCAGTGCCCTGGAGGAATCCGACTGGTGTGCGGTGCGGGTCATGGTGCGAAGCAGCGAAGTGATCGATGCGATGGAAAAGCTGGAACGGCTGGGCGCCTCCGCCATCCTCGAAACGGCGATACGCAACTGTCGGCTGTAGGCCGCAAACTCAGCGATTCGAACTTCCCACCATCCGCTTGCCGCCATCGGCCGGAACGACTGCCAATTCTCTGTTGGCAATCCTCATTCGTGCTACACTGACGGGATGTTTTTGGCACTCGATTGGCCGAACCGAAGGGTGCCAGCAGCCAACAGTTGGCCCCATCAGCCAACCCAGACCATGCCACTCCACTCAAACGATGCACCAGCGGCCGATCCGTCGCGGATTCGACGCACAGCCCTTGGATGCTGCCCTGATCGGAGGATTTCTTCTATGAAGCTTCGCCCCATCAGCCGTCCGCTACGCACCGCGCTGCGGATCAGCCTTGCTGTCGCTATCCATTCCATCTGCTGCCAGTCCACCTGGTCTCAGCGCGACCTAAAAGAGATCCCGCAGCCCAATCCGGTTGCCGAACGTGCCGCGATGCAGGTCGACCCGACGCTGGAGGTGGAACTGTTTGCCTCCGATCCAGCGATCACCAAACCAATCCACATGAACTTCGATCCCCTGGGAAGGCTATGGGTTGCTAGCAGCGCCACCTACCCGCAGCTGGCGCCCGGCGAGGTAGCCAACGATCAGATTCAGGTGCTGGAGGATACCGACGGGGACGGCAAGGCGGATAAGAACACCGTCTTCGCCGATCAACTGCTGATTCCCACCGGTGTCCTGCCCGACATCGACGGCCGCAGCGCCTACGTTGCTGCCAGCACCCAACTGCTTTACCTTTCGGACACCGATGGCGATGGGAAAGCCGATTCACGCCGGATCGTTCTATCGGGTTTTGGCACCGAAGACACTCACCACCTCCTTCACACGCTGCGCTGGGGGCCCGATGGTTGGCTTTACATGAACCAGTCCATCTACATCCACAGCCACGTGGAGACGCCTTACGGCACAAAGCACCTGGATGGCGGTGGTATCTGGCGCTACCATCCCCCGACGCAACGCCTGGAGGTGGTCTGCAAGGGCTTCGTCAATCCCTGGGGTCACGTTTTCGATCGCGCCTTCCAGCAATTCGCCACCGATGGCGCCTATGGCGAAGGAATCAACTACGTCTTCCCCGGCTCGGTCTTCGTCACCTCCCCAGGTGCCGAGCGATGGCTGAGCGGATTGAATCCAGGAAGCCCCAAGCATTGCGGTCTGGAGCGAATCAGCGGCAATCATTTCCCGCCGCAGTGGAGCGGCCAGATGATCGCCAACGATTTTCGATCGCATCGCGTCTGCCGATTCCAAGTGCAGCGCGGCGACGAAGGATATACCAGCCAGCAGCAGCCTGAAGTGATTCGATCCGAGCACATCGCATTCAGGCCGATCGATACCAAGATGGGACCCGACGGGGCTCTCTACATCGCCGACTGGTACAACCCGATCATCCAACACGGGGAAGTCGACTTCCGCGATGATCGACGCGACCGGATCCATGGGCGCGTTTGGCGTGTCCGTTGCAAGGATCGTCCCCTGTCCAACTATCGATTCAATCCCAACGCACCGATCGAAACCCTCGTCGCCTCGCTGGATGATCCCCTGGAATTGACGCGGCAATGGGCTCGTCTGGCGCTCGCGCGGCACCCTTGGCAACAGGTCGCGCCCGCTCTCGATCGATGGATCGCCAGCGAAGTCCCCGCCGACTCCAGCAACGGCGAACTTCCCTGGGCAGCGACTCGGCAACTCGAGAAACTCTACGTCTCCGAAGCCTGTGGGCAGTGGGATCAGGGGTTTGCAAAGCAACTGATGAAGCATCCTGAACCACGCGTTCGCGCCGCCGCTTTGCGTCTGGCGGGCTGGAACCTCGACAACTGGAATGATCCGATGCCTTCGCTGCAACAGGCGGTCGTCGACGCAGATTGGCAGGTGCGGCTGGAGGGAGTGATCGCCTTGCGTCGACAAGGCTCCCCCGAAGCACTCTCGCTGGCCATGCAAGTGCTCGACCGCCCTATGCACCCCGCGATCGACTTTGCTCTCTGGAGTTTCCTCCGCGAAAGCGAAGGGGAGTGGACTGCGGCGATCGCCGACGGCAAGCTGCCGTGGATGAGCAAACCGCAGGCCCTCGTTTTTGCCAGCCAGGCAGCCCGAGGCGGTGCGCTGGCCAAATGGCTGGGACAGCATCTCTCGGAAGTCACCAACGAGGTCGATGGTCGTCGCGCCCTGCTGGAAGCGATCGCCGCCAAGGGGGATCCCCAGGATCTATCGGCGGCCCTCACATCGCTCTCCAAGGAGGTTCAGAAACAACCGGTACCCATCGACCAACTCGATCGCTGGATGCCGGCTCTCTGGGATGCCTCTAGTCGCCGCAACGCCGCACCCGACCAAGCTGCCGATCTGCTTGAGAAATTCCGGGAAGCCGCCAAGAAGCAGACCGATCCCAATCTGACCGATCGGATCGACTGGCTAGCTGCGATGGCAGCAGGGAAATGGAATGTTGCCGGTCTTCAGGTCTCCACCTCCCAGTGGCTCAGCTCGGCCCTCGACCGCCTTCCTCCCGAACGGATCGCCGCAGTGCTGGATGGTTTCCCTGGCTCCAAGAATGAAACCTGGACCGATCTGCTGGAAAAGGCATTTCGTGAAGGAAAGACTCCCGCGATCCGTTCGGTAGCGATCGGTTCGCTGGCCAAACTGGATTTGGGAGCCGCTGCTACGCGCTTGGCCGAAACGATCGCAGGCCAAACCGAACCGCTGGATGCCGCAACCATCCCTCTGGTAGCGGCCAGACAGGGGGGCCCGGAAGCGTTGGTGATGGCTTTGGAGAAAGTAGAGCAATGGCCTACCGATTCGGCGCGGATCGCTCTGGAGTCGCTGCAGAAGAATTCGATCCAAAATCCCGCGCTGCTGGATGCCATCCGACGGATTGGAAAGATGAGCGACCAGCGCTGGGAGTACGGCCCCAAGTTGCTGGAGGAGATCTCGCAACTTGCTGCCTCTCAGGCCGATCCACACCGCGGAGAAGCGCTCTACCGACGCAGTTCGCTGCAATGCTCGCGCTGCCATCCCATCGGGACCGCAGGTGGGCAGATCGGACCAAACCTGGTCAGCCTCGGCGGCAGCTCTCAGCTCGACTACATCCTCGAATCGATCCTATCTCCTGATGCGCGACTGAAGGAAGGATTCCAGACCATCGTCGTTCTGACCGATTCGGGCGAGGTGATCAGCGGGCTGGAACAAAGTCGTTCCGACGAAGCCCTCCAGCTGCTGACCGCAGAAGGGAAAGTGGTCCGCATCCCCCGCGATTCAATCGAAGAGGAAAAGGTTGGCAAGTCGCTCATGCCCGCCGGCTTGGTCGATACCTTGTCGAAAGCTCAATTGGCCGACCTGGTGCGATTCCTTAGCGAACTGGGGAGAACCCCGGAATTCACTATCTCCACTCAACCATGGATTCGTCGCTGGGAAGCACTGCAGCATACCCCCGAAGGAAACCAATTGCTCAACCGCACCAGCCTCGACTCGATGGCAACCGACCAGAAAGTCCTCCAGTGGTCCCCCATCGTGACGCTGGTCAGCGGCAAAGTACCTCTAGGCGAACTGGCCAAGTACCAGCCACATGGGAACATGAAGCCGTTTGTCGCATTCCGTTCCCAACTGAACTGCAAGCAGGGAGGGGAACTGCAATTGCATGTCGAAGGGGTCAAGGAATGGAAAAGCTGGTGGGATGGCAAACCGATCGATCTGGTCGCCAGCGGCGGCAAGATCGTTGTCGAACCGGGCAATCATCAACTGATCTTGGCGATCGATGCCGGCCAATCCGATCAGGCAGGTGTTTGGTTCGAGGGAACAGGTGACCGCCCTGCCGTGGTGGAAGCCGCACCATGAAAGACCGGGGCCTTCGCCCACTGCCACCTGCCCCACCGCATCCAAGCCTTCCGATGCGGCTGATCGGACTGGTCCTTCTGCTGATGAGCATCTCGGGATGCCGAGGGTGCGATGGTTGGGATTTGCGGAAACAGGCCGCCGACGACAAAGACAAGAAAGATCCCAACCAGCGGCTGGAGATTCGCGAACTGCTGCCGCGGCCTTCGATTGTCGACCGCACGCTGGTGCTCAAACCAGGGCACTGGATCGAAGCCCGACGGCAGACCAAGGCGCTGCGGCAGGAGGAAAACCTGCGGCTCAATACGCGTGTCACCGAGAGGACGTTGCGCCCACTGGCACTCCTGGGATCGATGGATTTTGTCGATTTTCAGCGGCAGGCTGTCTTCGCGCAGGGCCAATTGAAAGAGTTCGATCTACAGCTGTACCTGCCCGACCTCCCCAACACCCTCACTCTGGATGAAACGCCCCTGAGGCCCTCGATTCAGACCGAGTTTGTCGATGCTTCGCTGGGTGGGATCGTTGGCGCTGCCGCCTTTCCCGCGAACATCGCACCAGCCGAACAGTTTCAGCTGATTGTCTGGAGCAGCCAACCGGATCGCAATGCATTCTGGCCCGGGCTTTCCTGCGTCGTCTGGCCGGCCGAAGGGCGGACCGAAGCGTTGAAGGTGACTCCCCATCGCGTGGTCGAGATCACCAACCAGTCCGCCGCTCAGATGCTCCCCTCAAGATGCCTCTTCTGGACATCGGCCAGCCATCTCGTCTTCTACGATGCCGACCCAACCCAACTGACCGAAGCGCAACTGGAGGCGATGGAGCAGTGGCTCTATTTCGGAGGACAATGGATCGTCAGCGGACCCGATGCCCTGGCCGGCATCTTCCGTTCCCCTCTGGCTCGCCACCTACCAATGCAGGAAGTCCAAAGCGGAGTGCTGGACCAGGAAACCTGGGAGCCTTTCCTGGAAGCTTGGTCGGTATCTGGCAACAACGACAAGGAAAAAATGCGCCAGATTCCAGGCTCCAGACGGATCGTCCGCTTGCAGGGAGATCTCGTGGAAGGTGCCACCTGGGTCCAAGGAGCCGAAGGGATCGTTGCTGAGAAGCGGGTAGGGAAGGGCAGGGTAGTCCTTTCCACAGTGCCGCTCAGCGAAGAATGGCTGGTGAAATGGTCGGGAATCAGCAGTTTCGTGAACGGGGCACTCTTGGGGCATCCGCCACGCGCCTGGGTGATCGCCGACGGGCTGGGAGAATTGCGTTACGCCGACCTCCCGGCAAATGATGGGCTCGATCCCCGATTCACCAGCACCCTCCGTTTTTTAGGGCGCGATCTGGGGATGGGAATCAATCACCCCAAGGAGTCCTATCCCCATGGAATCCGGATGCTCAAAGGTGCCAACATCACCGCCCAACGCGACGCATCGGAATCCGATCGCCGCAAAACGATGCAGCCTCGCGAAGCGTCCGCCACCAACACGGTGATCGATCCAGACCTAGTTGATCTGGACGAGGAACGGCCAGCAAGACGAAGCCCCGCTTCCTGGAATGACGCCTCGCCGCTGGCGGAGGCAGCCACCGACACGCTGCTGCAATCTTCTGGCAATCCCGTTCCCAGGCTTTCCTTGGTCGCATCCCTTCTGGCAGGTTACCTGCTAGTCCTAGTGCCGCTCAACTGGCTGGTCTTCTGGTGGATTCGACGTCTGGAATTGGCCTGGGTCGCCGCCCCCATCTTGGCCGTGCTGGGGGCGGCAGTCGTCTTTCGACTGGTGCATCTGGATGTCGGGATGACCACTCGCCGCTACGAACTAGGTCTGCTGGAAGGATTCGCGAACCAGCCCATCGCGCATCACACCGCATTCCATGCCACCTTCACGTCGCTGGCCAACCGTTTCCGGATCACCTATCCCGACAACCGTGGCGTGGTGCTCCCTTATGTCTTCTCGCAGATGCGGCGCGATGGAAAGAAACTGATCTACAACACCGCCGACAGCCAAGGCAATGGCTTGGTCCCCTTTCCCATCAACAGCTCCTCCTCCGACCTCTTCCACAGCGAAGAGGTGCTGACGCTGGAAGGTGGGCTTGATGCCAACCAAGCCGACTCGGGATCCTCCTGGCAGCTGACCAACCGGATGACCCGACCGATTCAGGGACTGGCGATCTTCGGACGCTCGAAGTCCAACCAATTGGAATCTGCCTGGATTGGTGATCTGGCGGCGGGAGCTTCGTGCGAAACCCAACTGGAAATCGAAAATTTTGAAGAAGGCTGGATGGAAGGCTGGGACAAGCATCCAGCCACCAGCAGATCCTCTAGTGAAGAAGACCCGCTGCCACTGACCGATGCACTAAAGGCAATCCTGGAAGAAGCGGAACTACCCCCCGGCGCTGTGGTGGCAATGGGTTGGATCGACCAAAGCCCAGGGCACCTGGCGTGGCAACCCGACGCCCCAACTCCGATCGCCCGCACGATTCTCTTTTTTCATCTAAAGCATCCACTGGCACCTCCCCTCCGCCCGGATGCCTCACTACCAGCTCCTACCAGCAGCGAGCCCTTTTCGCAGTGATGCGTGGGGGGCTTTCTTCACGAACCTCCGGTCGAACAGGCCCCATCCCCTCCGATCGCTTTCGCTAGGACTTTTCGCCACCAAGCGTTAAAATGCAACAGGCATGGATAGGTGAGGCGGGCATCGGAAAGCTGTCAACGACTCATCGACCCGCTTTCGCTTAGCGGTTGCTTACCTGCGGCACGCCGGGCATTTGCCTAGTGCCCGGATCCTCAACCGCGACAGGACCTTGGTGTACCTCGCGATCCGATCCCCTGAAGCACAGCGATAGCCCGTATCACGAATACCCACGATTACGGAAACCCAGTATTACGGAAACCCAGTGCATTCGATTGTTTTCGAGCCGATCCACCTGACTCTGCACTCCAATCCATTCCCTGTCCCGGACCCAGTGCAGGACTCCCCAGAGAGAGACCCCTTGTTGCCATGGCGCATCCGAATCTTCCTGAATACCAAAGACTGGCCGAGCAGTACGATTTGGTCCCGGTCTATCGGCGATTGCTCAGCGACAGTGCGACGCCGGTGAGCGCGCTGCGGAGTCTCCGACAGGATGCCCAGCCCTGCGCTCTCTTTGAGAGCGTGATCGGGGGAGAAAAAGTCGGACGCTACAGCCTAGTGGCCGCTCAGCCAAAGATGCGATTTGTCGCCTATCGCGATCAGGTAGAACTCCATCGCGATGGCGATTGCAAGCAGTGGACCGCGGCCGACCCGCTGGCCGAACTGGAACAGCTGATTGGACAGCGTTCGGTGGCACCCGTCGATGGACTTCCGCCCTTTGCCGGAGGTGCCATCGGGTACGCGGGATACGATGTGGTGCGGTATGTGGAACATCTACCCAACGCCCCGAAAGATGATCGGGGCCTTCCCGACCTCGACTTCAGCTTTTACGACTCCCTGGTCGTTTTCGATCATGTGTCGAAGACAACCGTCGTGCTGTCGGTGGTCGACCCCAAGCAATTCACTTCCACCGAAGAAGCCTACCAATCGGGGCTGGATCGGATCGACCAACTCATCCACACGATGGCTCAGCCACTTCCGACCGAGACGCCACAGGAGATCGAACTGGGGGGGATTCCCAAGTTGCAAGGGAAGTCGAATTTCACTCCCGCAGCTTTCGAAGAAGCAGTCAAGAAATGCAGCGAGTACATCTTGTCTGGGGACATTTTTCAGGTGGTGATCAGCCAGCGCTGGGAGGTCGATTTCGACGGCGACCCATTTGAAGTCTACCGATCGTTGCGTGTGATCAACCCCAGTCCCTTCATGTTCTTTCTCCAGACACCCGAGACGACGTTGGTTGGCGCATCGCCCGAGGTGATGTGCCGCGTGGTCGATGGGGTGGTGACCGTCCGTCCTCTGGCAGGCACGCGACCTCGTGGCATCACACCGGAAGAGGACAAACGACTGGCGGATGAATTGCTGGCCGATCCGAAGGAGCGGGCCGAGCATGTGATGCTGGTCGATCTGGGTCGCAACGACGTCGGACGGGTCGCAAGATTCGGATCGGTGCAGCTGAGCGACGTGATGGTGATCGAAAGGTATTCGCACGTGATGCATATTTCATCGAATGTCGATGGCCACCTGCGCGCGGGACTGACGGCGATGGACGCCCTGAAGACCTGCCTACCAGCAGGGACCGTATCCGGGGCCCCGAAAGTGCGAGCGATGGAGATCATCGACGAGATCGAGCCGACTAGGCGAGGTCCGTATGCCGGCGCGGTCGGCTATCTGGACTACCGAGGCAACATGGACACCTGCATCGCGCTGCGGACGATGGTGATCTGCGGCAAGAAAATCTACATTCAGGCGGGAGCCGGTCTGGTGGCCGACAGCGATCCTGCAGCCGAGTTTCAGGAGACCTGCAACAAATCCCGCGCCATGCTCCGCGCCATCGAAGCCACCCTGACGCGTGGCGGAAGCGACCTGAGCCACATCAAATGATATTCTAACCAACTTTAGAATATCGCACCTTGGATCGTTTGCTGCTGCGATGGGCTTGGTTTAGCCCCCAGTCGATCCGAGTCTCAGGCTGGATCGAGCCCTCAGAAGTTACCCGACAAAACCAGTCGACCCCGATCGGGACGACTCGCTTTACGGCCCAATCCCCAGCAGCACGGGGATGGGGCGAGCCCCGAGTTTGTCGGAAGGTTTGTTCACTGGCTGAAGGATGCCGGAGGCGGAAGTCAGCAACATCACGGAACTGCCGCCGCCATCCAGATTCATCCCGTCCTGGCATCCCGCTTCCACTAGCAGCTCGGCCAACTCCCGCTCACTGACCCCTTCGCTGTAGCCAGGCTGCCGCCCATCCACCACCAGCCATACCATCCGCTTGCCGTCGTCGCTGAGCCCCAGGGCGGTGCGGGGATGCAGCACGTCGCTGGGTTCCGCGAGAATCTTGCCATCCATCAGAATGCCACGGAATCCAGAAACCGCCCAACGAGGCTCCTGCGGCTGTCGCCGATAAGGACTCTCAGGGGCAAAACATCCGATCCAGCAGCGACCATCCGACTCCTGCCAACACGACCAATAGGCGGGCTCCCTGGGGCTGCGTTGATCCTCCCCCTGCATCGCCCAACCGGAGATATTGGCATGCCCTCCGACAATGTAGCCGGGTGGCTTGCCCGTCTTGGCATCGGGAAGCATCGCCCAGGCATTCGTATTGATTGCGCACCGCATTTGATGCTTCTGAGCCAAAGCGATCGGCTTGGTCAATTGCGTCTCGGCCGGCCCCTGCTGGTCGGGGTCTTGATCCAGCCCCACGGCAAGTCGGTTTCCGACCTTCTCCAGGTCGATCACTAGCCGATGGATCCGAAGCTTCCGTGGCTCCTGCCTAGCCTCCACCGAGTACTCCACTCCGTCGGGCAGCTGAAAGTCGCCGCCAGATCCCGCCTCCTGTCCGCTCACCCTGCCCGCCCAAATAAGCAAAGCCATCGTCCCAAGCAACAGTCCGTGAATCAGTCGCTGAATCATCATCATCGATCCCTGTCTTGTCATGGAAGAGCGCCGTACCTACCTAGCCTCTCGCTGGAGCGATTTGCGACCTCACCCCAAGATCATCGCTTGATCCGTGCGAACGGCTGGGTCCATGCCTGTCTTTTTTGATTGTCGAGCACCGGGTCGTCAGGGGCTAGATTGCTGGTGATCACGGCACGGACGAACGATTCCCCCTCCTGCAACTGGTACTTGGCTCGCTTGTCGGTGCTGGTCGCAGCAACGCGTCCGATCTGCTCCCCTTCTGCATCGGCATTGGTCACCAGGAACTCGATCGTGCACTCCTCTCCTTCCTGCGGGTCGACCCGGACTTCCAGCGTCAACGTCTCGGTATTCCACTCGACATCTCGCAGCACGACACCGCTAGAGGAATAGAAGTCACCCGCTTTCATCGCGCGAATCAGATGCTCGGGAGTCAGGTAGCGACTGCGCACCATCACCCAGCCGCGCCCAGGTCGACTCCCCGCCTTGCCGTGATACTCATGGCTGTCGTCGGTAGCGACCCCCATCAAAACAGGTGCATCCAGCTTGTTGATGCGCAAATGATTGGCGAGGTCCCACATCCTTTCCACTCCGGGATTCTCCTTGTTTCCAAGATGATTGACCCCGGGGTGGCCGTTGTAGACCTCAAAGAACCGCTCGGATACCACCGCCGCCAGATCCTCAAAGGTGATGCCATAGCCAAAGTTGGGGTGGTTCAGGTGAGGCAGAATCTCACGTCCCTTGGCCTTCTCCTGTTCCAGCACCGAACGCAGGTTGTTTTCCATCACCTCGCGAACCGTCTTCCCTCCCAACGGCTCGATCTTCTCCACGAGGTTGGTCGCATTCATATGGACCGGCTTGTCCCCCGCTCGATCGGTGATTTCCTCTGCAGGAATGAGAATGAACTTCCCTCGTTCTTCCAGTAGATATCGATACTCATCGAGCGGCTTGAGCCGGAACTGGTGGTCCTCGGTACCCTCTTCCCCTTTGGTCTCGATCCAGCCACCTCCAAAACGTTTCTGGTACTTCAGAATCGCCTCCTTACCACCCCGCTTGAGGATGGTGTCGTACTTCATCCAACGATCTCCTTCCTGCAGCGTGTTGTGATCGGAGATCGCCAGAAAGTTGTAGCCACGCACTCGGTACCATTCGGAAATCATTTCAGGAAAATCATTCCCGTCACTCCAGAAGGAGTGCGTGTGCAGATTCCCTTTCCACCATCGCGCCGGTGGATCGGAAGGGACGGCGTCATCGGCATCTTGCCAGTAACCGGCCGATGGAGGCGTCAAGAGGGACGTAGAGAAAGCCAGAGTCAACAGAGCCACCAGGAAGTGGATTTTCGGCATCGGCAAAAACCTTTCCAGAGAGAGAGGAGGGAGATTGGATTTTGTTGAAGCAAGCATCGTGCAGCAGAGATGGCGCCGTGTCCTTCTGAATGCTCATCCTTCTGAATGCTCAGTGTAATGGATGCAACGCTAGGGGTAGGAACCCTCGCTTCGGCCATCGTATCGCTTTCATCGATTCTTCACCCCCTCTCGCAGCGCGAGGCGATTTGATACGATCGACGAAAGTTCGTTGGTTTCTTTCACGCGACCTACCTGTCTTCCCCTCTTGGCGATCGTTCGGTGCAGCATGCAGATTCGAATCGGATCGCGTCAAAGCCCTTTGGCGCGATGGCAGGCGCAATGGGTTGCAGAACAACTGACGCAACTTGGTCATGCCGTCGAAATCCTCTGGATCACCACCACCGGCGATGTCACTCAAGGGGCGCTGACCCAGCAGGGTGGCAGCGGACTTTTTACCAAGGAGATTCAGCGAGCCGTCTTGGACGGGCGCTGCGATCTGGCAGTTCACTCGCTGAAAGACCTTCCCACCGAGCCGGTGGAGGGCCTGATGCTTGCCGCCGTTCCACTCCGCGAGGACCCTCGCGACGCCCTCGTGACGCTTACCCCAGTCGATTCGATTTTCTCTCTTCCCGAAGGAGGTCGAATCGGTAGCGGCTCCCCACGCCGCGCTGCCCAGATTCGTAAACTGCGGCCCGACCTGGAAGTGGTGCCGATTCGCGGCAACGTCGATACGCGGTTGCGGAAACTTCAAGACGACTCGCTCGACGCGATCCTGCTGGCGGCCGCCGGACTGAAGCGGCTGGGGGTTGAGCATCATGCGATCCTTCCCTTGCCCACCGACCAGATGCTGCCTGCCGTCGGACAAGCGGCTTTGGGGTTGGAAATCGCTGCTGATCAAGCTGACCTGAAAGATGCCGTGTCCGCACTCGACGATCCGGCCACCCACCAGGCAGTGCTGGCCGAGCGATCGATGCTGAGGGCGCTGCGTGGTGGTTGCCTCGCTCCAGTCGCAGCTCTGGCATCTTGCCGGCCAGGCAGCATCACCCTCCGCGGTGCGGTCTTTGACCTGGATGGCTCCCGCTCAGTGCAGACCACCGCCGAATCGGTCGATAGCGACCCGATCGCGTTAGGGAAACTGGCCGCACGCCTACTCATTTCAGGTGGTGCCAGTAACTTCATATCCCCCCTTCGGCCAGATCCCTCGATCCCGGGAGGATCAGGTTAAGGGAGCGAAGTGAATCTGCACCCGATAGCTAAGGGTTGAAAATCTGACTCTCAGCAGCCAAACCAATTTGACATAGGCACGAAAAAGTGGCTATTCTTGGCAAATGGCGGGGGATCGATTTCGCTCTTTCGCTCATTGAATTCATTCTATCTTTTCATTGTTGGTGCGGAGGACTTTCGAATGAGGTGGATGCGTCCAAGGCGAGCTTTTACGCTTGTCGAACTGCTGGTGGTGATCGC
>JBJSWM010000578.1:0-2871 GCA_046085865.1 Pirellulaceae bacterium | reverse complement strand
CTGCTCACCTGCAGAAACGACACGGCGGCATCATGACGCCCTCCGAACGGAATATCGAACGAGCCAAATGGCTGCAAAACGAATTCAGCCACTCCGGCGACTCGCACCTTAGTGGCCCCGACGCGATCTCCTGAGCAAATCGACGCGACATTCTAATGAATGTTAGAATGTCGTTGCCCCATTTCTTTTTGGCATCTTGCCTTCGACTTCCCCAGCAGCAGGAAATCCCCCGCCCTCTGCCAGCTCAAAGTGCCTCAGGCGATACCCTCGATCGAATCGCAAAGCCAGCGTCGTGGGATCCTGACGGCTGGGTCTCCGCAGAGTCATCTTGACGCAACGCAACCTCCGGTAGATCACGATGCCACTGAAAAACCAGCGCCGCCAGCGGCGGCACGGTCAGATCAAGCATGGCTTGACCATCGCCACCAATCGGCTGCGCCAGACCGCTGGTGGCATTCCCGACGTTCGAACCACCGTAGTATTCCGAATCGGTATTGAGCAGCTCCCGATAGACTCCAGCACGCGGAACGGGTAACTGCCGACGACGAACAACCGGCGTGAAGTTGCAGACCACCAGCAACGGCTCCCCCCCCTCGTCGTCGTCAGCGCGCCGAAGATAACTCACCAGACTCTCCTGGCGATCGCTGCAGTCGACCCACTGAAACCCCTCTGGCTCATAATCCCATCGACTCAACTGAGGGTACTTCCGCAGCAACCGATTCAAATCGCCAATCAGTCTCTGGATGCCTCGGTGCGAATCCCACTGAAGCAATTCCCACTCCAGCGATCGGCTCTCGCTCCACTCATTCCAACCTGCCAGCTCATTGCCCATAAACAGCAGTTTCTTGCCAGGATGCGTCCACTGATAGGCCAGCAGCAACCTCAGGTTGGCGAACTTCTGCCAGCGATCGCCGGGCATCTGCGCCAGCAGGGTTCCCTTGCCATGCACCACTTCATCATGAGAAAACGGAAGCAGAAACCGCTCGCTGTGGTGGTACATCATGGAAAAAGTCAGTGAGTCATGATGAAACCGTCGATGGATCGGATCCTTGCGAAAATAGGAAAGGGTATCATTCATCCATCCCATGTTCCATTTCAACCCAAACCCCAATCCGCCTTGGTCGACCGGTTTGGTCACTCCCGGCCATGCCGTCGATTCCTCGGCGATTGTCAGAACTCCTGGATGCCTCGACGCTACGACGCTGTTGAGCTTCTTGAGAAATGCAATCGCCTCCAGGTTTTCCCGCCCGCCATAACGATTCGGGATCCACTCTCCCTGACGTCGGGAGTAGTCGAGGTACAGCATCGAAGCAACGGCATCCACGCGAAGCCCGTCGATATGGAACTGCTCCATCCAGTAGAGCGCGTTGGCGATCAGGAAATTGCAGACCTCATTGCGTCCGTAATTGAAGATCAAAGTTCCCCAGTCAGGATGCTCCCCCTGACGCGGATCCTCATGCTCGTAAAGCGCTGTTCCGTCAAAACGCCTCAGTCCATGACCATCGCGTGGGAAATGTGCAGGCACCCAGTCGATCAAAACACCAATCCCATGGCGGTGGCATTGGTCGACAAACTGCTTGAATTGCTGCGGCGTTCCATAGCGGCTTGTGGGGCTGTAATAGCCAGTGGTCTGATACCCCCAAGACCCCGTAAAAGGATGCTCGCTGATCGGCAACAACTCCAGGTGCGTAAAGCCCATCTCCAGACAGTACGCCACCAGTCTTTCCGCCAGTGTTGGATAATCCAGCCATCCGGAGGGACGCCCCTCTTCCTGTTGCCAGCTCCCCAAATGCACCTCGTAGATCGACAACGGACGATCGAGTCCCTGCAGCTCCCTCCGTCCTTCCAGCCACTGCTCATCCTTCCATGCGAAAGGCTGCAGCCCCTCGACGATCGATGCCGTACCAGGTGGCAACTCGGAGGCAAAAGCCATTGGATCGGCTTTGTCCAGCCGCTGGCCGCCGGGAGCCTCGATCCGGTACTTGTAGCGATCGCCCCGCCGCGCCTCCGGAACAATCCCCCACCAAATCCCGGTCGATCCGACAGGCTGAAGCGTGGCGCGATCTCCGCTCCATCGATTGAAGTCTCCGATCACCTGAACCGACTTGGCGTTGGGCGCCCAGACTCCGAAAACGACCCCCTTCCCCCCCAGGGAGGATGCAGGATTCTCCAAGGGATGAGCCCCCAGCTTTCCGTATAGCTCCCAATGCTCCCCTTTCCCGAAAAGAAATTGATCGAACGAAGTCAGTGCCATCGGCTTCCCATCGGTCATCTCACTCGCACTCCCTTCTCGCGCTACGCGATGCGCACCCTCGCCCATCTTCCTGATCGACCCGACGACTGCCTCGTCCGCTCTAAGACCGGACTGCCCCTTTGTCTCCACCCGGCGGGCGGCTTATTCCAGCCAAAAGCATCCGCTTCCAAACAACCATTTCAAGATGATTGCCAACGCACTTCACGTTTCGAAAGTCACAGGTTTGACAACGCCATCCCGTGGGACAACCCGCTACCGCCAACCTTGCCCATTCAGCATCCCGTATCAGTTTCTTTCCCCGGCCAGTTCCTTCCAGTCAAAAAGCCAATCCGACAGGGGAGTTCTGCACAAATTGGAACCGGTTGGTCCGAATCTTCCAGTCCACCAGAAAAAATCGCTTTGGCACCCTTTGGACTGACTGAGACGAAGCCGATGGAATCCTCATTTCTTTCCTCTAGGAACAGGGTTGCGATCGCTCACTTGATTGATTGCAAAGCACAGAGTCAATATACTCCACTGTCTGCTGAGGACGTCGCGTCTTGGCGTTCGGAGGGAAGACTCGGTCCCTTCGGTGGCCCAGGTCCTACGGCGTTAAGCTGCCTGGGATGTCCAGGTCG
>JBJSWM010000577.1:0-3228 GCA_046085865.1 Pirellulaceae bacterium | reverse complement strand
AGCAAGGAAGGAGAGATCTTCTTCGCGGTGGCGACGTTAGAATAGAAGGTAGTGGGCAAAACGAGTCGGGAGAGGCGAGCGTCTTTTTTTGTGGCGGACGGCAGAAGGAGCTATGGCGATGGGTGCGATTGGAGCGATGTTGGCCGATGCGGCTGGGGTGGCGGCAAGGTATCAGGCGAGGCTGACTGGCGATATTCCTGCCGAGCGATTCGGGAGGCTGGCTGAATCGTCGGGAAGTCTGGTTCAGTCCAACCACCCGGCCTTTATTCTGGGCCATCTGGCGCTCTACCCTGCCAAGGTGCTGCAGGTTCTGAGTCTGGATCCAACGCCGGTGCTGGTGCCCGAGGAGTTCCTCCCTCTATTTTCCAAAGATGCATCGTGCCAGGATGATCCCGATGGGACGCTGTATCCAGGCAAGGAGCGATTGGTGGATGTCTATCAGCGTGGCTACGGGCATGTGCTGGAGGCGATTCGCCACGTCGACGACGCCCTCTTCCTTTCCGAGAATCCGATCGAAGGTCCGCTGAAAAAAGTCTGTCCTACGATCGGTGCCATGGTTGGCTTTTACCTGGATGGCCACGTCATGATGCACCTGGGGCAGCTGTCGGCATGGCGACGTTTTGAAGGCATGGCACCGGCGTGACTCATGCAACCGGCGCACCTGCTAGGTCAGTCGATTCGTCGGATGATCTCGTCTGCCGGGTAGCGGACCTTCTTCATCGCCGCGTAGCGGTCGGACTCTTCCCGGTAACCCGCGGCGCAGGCGACCACCGTTTGAAATCCTTCGGCAGGGATTCCCAGCAACTGGTCGTACTCACGGGAATCGATCCCTTCCATCGGGCAGGTGTCGATTCCCAGTAGAGCGGCTGCTGCCATGAACTGCCCTAGAGCGATGTAGACCTGTCGAATCGCCCAGGCATCAGGATCAAAACCGGGGGAAGCCAGGGAGCCCAGCAGCATCCGGCGAAAGCCTTCCATCTGGGAGCGTTCCAGCTGACGCACCTCGACGATCCGATCGATCCATCGATCGATGTCGTCGGCACCCAGATTGGTCTGAATCGCCAGGACCAGCATGTGGGAGCAGTCTCGAGGCTGCGTCTGATTCCAGGAGATCGCTGGAAGCTTTTCCTTGATCTCCGAGTTGGTGATCACCCAGAATCGCCACGGCTGCATGCCATAGCTGGAAGGGGTCAGCACCAGCGATGCCTCCAGCGTCTCCCAGAGGTCGTCGGCGATTTTTCGCTGGGGATCGAATTGCTTCGTGGCGTACCGCCAGTGAAGCTGACGCAGCAGTTGCTGGGGAGAGATCGGTTGGCTGTCCATGGGATTCCTGATGGAGTGGAAGGGGAAATGCCGAAGCTACCGTCGGACCTAAGCTGCGATCCGGCGACCCCGTTTCAGGGGGTTTTTTAGACCTTGTTGGTCGTCGGGGGATCGTTTATAGTTCTGAGTTCCCCGGGTACGGGGGTGTGCAATACGACGGAAAATAGGATTTGTTGAGAACCGCCTTCGGGTGGATTTTGAGGGGTTGTGTCATGAAAGACGGCATCCATCCGAAGTATCAGGAAACGGTGGTCACCTGTGGTTGTGGTAACTCGTTCACCACACGCAGCGTCCGTAAAGAACTGAAGGTTGACATTTGCAATGCTTGCCACCCTTTTTATACCGGCAAGTTGAAGTATGTCGACACGGCCGGACGCATCGAGAAGTTTCAGAACAAGTTCGCTGCTGGGACCTATTCCAGCCTTCAGCCTGGCAAGAAGAGCGCCAAGAAGAAATAGCGACTCGGGTCCGGCGGCTGCGCGGGGCCTGGAGCGGATGAGCGACGAAGTGAGATAGTTCGCGACAAACGGCTCAACCAGAGCATGCCGCGGCCAATCAGGCTGGCGGCATTTTTTTTTGGCGGTGCGGTGTCCCCGCGGGGGGTGATCGAGCGAGGCGGCGATGAACATTCGGCAGCAGTTGGAACAATCGCTTCAGCGGTATGAAGAGCTGGAGCGGATGATGGGCGACCCCCAGGTGCTCGCTGATTCCAGCAAGATGGCGGCGGTCGCTCGCGAACATGGTTCGCTGCTGAAGACCGCGACCAAATACCGCCAGTACAAGCAGCTTTGCGACGACATTCGCGGGCTGACGGAGATGGCCGAGAGCGAAGACGCCGACGAACGGGCGATGGCAGGCGAGGAGTTGGAGCTAGTGAGGACTCAGAGAGAGGCTCTCTGGACCGAACTGCTCAATGCCACCATCGGTGGCGAAGATGCCAATCGCGACCGATGCGTCATGGAAATCCGCGCAGGCACCGGTGGGGAAGAAGCCGCCCTGTTCGCTAGAGACCTCTACGAAATGTACAAGCGATTTGCCGACCTTCGGGGATGGAAGGTCGAGATCATGGATGCCAGTGCTTCCGAGCGGGGTGGCTTCAAAGAAATCATTCTGGGGTTCGAAGGCGAGCATGTCTTTCGGGACCTGCAGTTTGAAAGTGGTGGCCATCGCGTGCAGCGGGTTCCTGAGACGGAGACGCAGGGGCGGATCCATACCTCGGCAGCAACCGTGGCGGTGATGGCCGAGCCGGAGGATGTCGAAGTCGACCTCAAGCCAGAGGATTATCGCATCGACAAATTCAATGCCAGCGGTCCAGGCGGTCAGCATGTGAACAAGACCGAGTCGGCGATTCGGCTGACGCACTTTGAAACCGGGATCGTGGTCCAATGCCAGGACGAAAAAAGCCAGCACAAGAATCTAGCTAAGGCCCTGCGCGTCCTCAAAAGCCGCATCTACGATCAGAAGCGGGAAGAGGAGATGAAGAAGCGATCGGACCAAAGGAAGAGCCTGATTGGGTCGGGGGACCGCAACGAACGGATCCGTACCTACAACTTCCCCCAAAATCGACTGACCGACCACCGCATCAATCTAACCCTCTATAAACTAGGGGATATCATCGCAGGCAACATGCAGCCAGTGACCGACGCCATGCTGGAGCATGAGCGCGACATGTTGCGAGGAGACATGGAGGAGTAGGTGGCCGAGAGTGACGAGTGGACCATCGGTCGGTTGTTGAGCTGGACAACCGATTTCCTTCGCAGCCATGGCTCCGAGGCTCCTCGACTGGAGGCCGAGGTCCTGCTGGCTCACGCCAGAGGCTGCTCCCGAGTCGCACTCTATACAGCCTATGCCGAACTGGCCGACCAGAAGCTGCGCGATCAATTCCGCGATCTGGTCAAACGTCGT
>JBJSWM010000576.1:0-2702 GCA_046085865.1 Pirellulaceae bacterium | reverse complement strand
GGCGGAAGCGAACCGATGGATTCCCTCCGTCGGTGCGATTCCTACCCGAGGCGACGATCGAACCAATCGAAGGGGTGGCGGCAAATGGTCTTCTTACCGCAAGCAATCCCCCGTCGAGTTTTCATCGGGTAATTTCGTGATTCATGGCTTTTGATTTCTCGTACTCGATGCTTCCGTGTCCCAATGATTCTTTTCGAGTAGCAGTACCATTGCATTGAGTAGAGTAGGGTAAGAACCAGTAGCCTATGCTCCCAAGCCACCATGATTCCTGAAGAGCCCCTCATCGGCTCGGGCTTTCAAACGCCAGCGTCAAGAAGCGATGGAACGCGAAGCGATCTTTTCCAGATGGCGAGCGATGGTCAGGGGTGAACGGAGGAAACTGCGATCCCCGACACCTCGCCTCAGATCGTGTTGAAGGCAGGCCAGATAACAGTGTTGCACTGGTTGCATTCGCAGTTGGTTGATGATGTTGAGGACGCGCGGATCCGTATTCAGATGATGCACTCCCATGGTGATCACGGTTTTTCTCGCGAATTGATAACCAAAGTACATCAGCAGATGAAAGGCACTGCCGGCTTCTCCGGCAATCACGCTCGCTCCTGCCAGTGCCTGCAATTGCTGAAGGACCGATAGCCGTTCCGGGTAGACGATCTTCCACCCTCGCTCGATCAAGTGCTTCTCCAATTCGGGTTCTTCATGGACCATCCGCAGATTTCCAGGCAGCTTGGAGCGACTCAGATAGACTTTGTCGACCCGATCCTTCCTCTGCGCTTGTTGGAGGCATTCGGTTTTGTCCTCTTTTGATAGATGATAAAACCGGTCGACGGCTGTCTGCACATGCGCAAAATGATGCTCGGAGATCGATCGCCGATTCACCATGGTGGGTCTTGGGAGAAGCAATTTCCTGCACTTGATAGGTCCGGGCAGGGAAGAAAGCGGCAGGAAGCGATCGACCGGAAGTTCGGTCAGCCGTGCGATCGAAGGAACGTTTTCATCGCTGTAGGCTGGAGCCACAGGTGACGCATTGTCGACGGCTGCCGGGCTGGTCGCCGGATCGCGTCGGACCTTCTTGCGATAGGCTCGATCTGCCAGAACGACCTTCCAGCCGGCATGGCCCTCTAGGCTTTGCTGGATCTCATTCGAAAGAAAGGGCCACATCCACGCGACCCCTTCGGTCAGTAGATGGCCGAAATGAGAGATGTCGCTGTAGGGCAGAAAGACGACCGTATCCCATGATTCCTTTTTCTCCGCCAACTGCGATTGGGTCAACCGTTGCGGTGCACCGAACGGATAGTCGATTTTGTGTTCCGGCCCCCGCTCCAGATAGGATCCTTCGATCGGGTTGCCGTGTTGATCGTGCAGGCCACTTGCCCAAGGAAAGAGGTAGCAATCCGCGAGGGAGCGGACCTCGTGAGGGTAGGTTCGCCCAGCCGCAGGAAGCGTTCGAGCCGGCAATTCACGGATGAAACGCCAAAAGATGGATTTCAATGCAATCGAACTCCATTGGCAGTTTTGAACACAAGAAGCCTATGGCAGCCAAGAGTCCGTGGAGCCTATCTGGTTCATGACAGCATCATCTTCCCGAAACCGAAAAGTCAAATTAATCGCCGATCTCAAGGGGGTCAATCGCACAGCCAGCGAACCGGACCGGCAGACGGCCGCCTGCGAGCGTCCTGGCGACGGAAAGTGACAGAACGATGAAGGCGCGTTCCCTGCAAGCGATCGTTGCAAGTTCGCCCCATCGCGCGACGGCTTGGATCAACGCGATCGCACGACGCGATCGGCGGTGATGTGACGCGCCGCATATTGGGGCAGATATCCCCTAGCGCCATAGAGCACCACATGCTGGTTGACGTATCTTCGAAGGTTCAGCCCCGGTGCGGGATAAACATAGGCGATCAGAGCCCCAGAGCTTTCCGTGATGGCAAACTCCGGCTGGTCGGCTCGACTCCGATGGACCTCCCGCAACCAGCCCGAGGCGTCCCCTGGCGGCGATGCAGTGTCTGTGAGGTTGGGGGTGGTGCTGGCCGACGGCGACGGGGAAGCGGTTTGGCCATAAAGCGTTTTGACTCGCAGGCGTTCGAACTCCTCGATCCTCTCCAGCAGTCGCCTCGCTTCGGCTTGCTCCATGGAACTACCGCCTCGTTCGATCCTCTCGCGACTCCATCGGTGAAGCTCGCGGAAATCCCATCGCTCGGTTGGCTGCGAAATCTCTTGTGTCAATCGAAGGAAAGCCTCGCGATAGTCAGGCAGCGCAAACGGATTAGGCTCGACCTGCGATTCCTGAGGCAACTGGGCGCCTGCCAGTTGAATCCCCTCCGATCTCGATGCGTCGCTTCCCGGCATGATGTTGCCTGGATGAAAAGTCTCCTCGGGATCATTCCAGCCGAGGATGCCGTCCGGTGTGGAAAGCAGGGGATCTGCAAATGGACTGACGCCAGCGTCGATGTTGGCATCGATCATCTGCTGGAGGTATTCGCCCCGGTAGCGGCGAACAGGTCGTGGCAACCGATCGATCCTGGAGTCGATCGGGACGCCGGGCGATGGGGAAGCCGAGCGGGATCCATGGGACTGTGGCGGGTAGTTACCTGAGGCATGGCCCAAGCGAGGTCCAGCGTAGTGACTTGGGCCTTCATGAGGAAACGGCCCCATGGAATCCCCATACGCCACCACGCCCGAACGCTTCCTGCGGCTGGGCGAAC
>JBJSWM010000575.1:0-4312 GCA_046085865.1 Pirellulaceae bacterium | reverse complement strand
CGTGAAAAAAAGCTCCCAGCTCGTCATCGCTTCCCACGTAGCCACCGCGGCCACGCGGTGGAGGGATACAAAAATCGTCCAACTGCAATTCCACCATTTGGCGATGGTGGCTACCGCAAGCGGGAACTGCGCACCACAATCAGCCGCGAAGCCCTGGGAACAGAGGGCCACCGTAGACGGCAGCATCCCCAAGTTGCTCTTCGATGCGAAGCAGTTGGTTGTACTTCGCCATTCGGTCGCTTCGGGATGCCGAGCCGGTTTTGATCTGACCGGTTGAGAGGGCGACTGCCAGATCGGCGATCGTCGAATCCTCGGTCTCACCACTTCGGTGGCTGGAGATGCTGCTGTAGCCGCTGCGATGCGCCAACTGGATGGCCTCGATCGTTTCGCTGAGCGTCCCGATCTGGTTGACCTTAATCAGAATGCTGTTGGCAACTCCAGCGTCAATTCCCCTCTGCAACCGCTCGGTGTTCGTCACAAAAAGATCGTCACCGACCAACTGGATTTTGTTCCCCAGCCGATCGGTCAGCTTCTTCCAGCTGTCCCAGTCATCTTCCGAGCAACCGTCTTCGATGGAGCAGATAGGGTATTTGTCGACCCAACGTGCCAGGAAGTCTACCATCTCATCGCCGCTTAGCTTCTTCCCGTCGATCGCATAGGTCTTCGACTTAGAATCATAGAATTCGGTTGCTGCGACATCCAAGGCGATGTAGATCTGCTTGCCAGCCTCGTAACCCGCCTTGGCGATCGCTTCCATGATCAGGTCGAGCGCTTCTTGGTTGCTTCCCAGATCGGGGGCAAATCCTCCTTCATCTCCAACGGCCGTGTTCAGCTTCTTGGACTGAAGCACCTTTTTCAGATGATGGAAGATTTCCGTACCGGCGCGGAGCGCATCGGAAAATCGATCGAAGCCCAGCGGCATCACCATGAATTCCTGGACGTCAACACTGTTGTCAGCGTGCTGACCGCCGTTGACGATATTCATCATCGGAGCTGGAAGAATGTGGGCTCCTACACCACCCAAGTAGCGGTAAAGCGGTTGGTTGGTGAAGGCAGCGGCTGCCTTCGCGACGGCCAAGGAGACACCAAGAATCGCGTTCGCGCCAAGATTCTTTTTGTTCGGTGTTCCGTCGAGTGCCTTCAGTTCCATGTCGATCGCCCGCTGGTCGAGCGCATCGGCGCCGATCAAGCTTTCCACGATCGTCGTGTTGATGTTATCCACCGCTTTGGTGACGCCTTTACCAAGAAAAACAGAGGCATCGCCGTCGCGCAATTCCCAAGCTTCGTGGGCCCCCGTACTGGCTCCACTGGGCACCGCAGCCCGGCCAACCGATCCATCCACCAGCGTCACATCCACCTCGACGGTTGGATTGCCGCGACTATCCAGAATTTGTCGTCCTACGATATTCTCGATGTAGCTCATGGATCGCTCTCTCTTGCGGTTGAGGGCCTTGGAATTGTCTGACGATCATTTACGTTGTTGTTTACGTCGGAACGATTGTGTCCGATTCGCGGCGAACGGAAAAGGGGCGGTGCAATATCCGACCGGAAGGAAAATAGGATGTTTACGGGATTGGTGGAAACCCTTGGCAAAGTCGTTCGAGTCGATCCACAGGGCCCATCCGCAGACCTGGTTGTCGACTTGGGAAAATGCCAGCCCGGAGCACGTATTGGCGACAGCATCGCCATCAACGGTTGCTGCTTGACGATCGTCCAACTCGAAGGACCATTGGCGACATTCCAAGCTGGTGAAGAAACCCTATCACGCACCAATCTTGGCCGCTTGAAGGAAGGCAGCCCAGTCAACCTGGAACGAGCTCTTGCGGTCGGCGATCGCTTGGGAGGTCATTACGTCACCGGCCATATCGACGCGCAGGCTACTTTGACGGTGCGCAGGAACGATGGCCCGTGGGCCTTCCTTCATTTTGAGGTACCCTCATCCTATCGACAGCACCTAGCCAGCAAGGGATCCGTGGCGATCGATGGCGTCAGCCTGACAGTCGTCTCCGTGGAACACCAAACCTTCTCTGTTGCACTGATTCCGCACACCTTGAGTGCTACCACCCTGGGATCGCTGAAAGTAGGCGATCAAGTCAATCTGGAAACCGATCTCTTGGCGAAGTACGTCGAGCGGATGCTGGAAGTGAGAAGCTTGCCTTTCTGACAACTGTCGCCCGCAATCGATGTAGACTGCAGCACCTGCCAACTGCCCAAAGCAAGGAACCGACGCATGTCCGAAAAGCAAACTCAAAGCTTCCTGATGCGTCGCTTTGATCAAGCTGGAGTCCGCCCCAAGACGAAGTATGGCCAGAACTTTTTGGTCGACCTCAATCTTCTGGGAATCCTCTTGGACGCGGGTGAACTGGAATCGCGCGATGTGGTCTTGGAGGTGGGAACCGGAATGGGCTCGCTGACAACGCGCATGGCCTCCAAGGCAGGTCACGTCATCACCGTCGAGATCGATCGAGATCTGGTGGCGATGGCAGAAAGGGAATTCGCAGGCGTCTCCAACATCGAAATGCTCCAGATGGACGCACTTCGCAACAAGAACCATCTCGATGAAACTCTGCTGACTCGAGTGCGCGAGGCGCTATCGAAACGACCAGAGGGGCGTTTCAAGTTGGTGGCGAATCTCCCGTACAATGTCGCCACCCCGATCATCTCCAATCTGCTGACTACCGACCCGATCCCCGAGCGGATGGTGGTGACGATTCAGAAGGAGCTGGCCGAACGGATCGTCGCTCCGCCGGCCACCAAAGACTACTCAGCGCTCACCATCTGGATCCAGTCGCAATGCGACTGTGAGATCGTTCGCATCATGCCCCCCACCGTCTTCTGGCCGCGTCCCAAAGTCGACTCAGCCATCCTTCGAATTCAGCCAAACGCTCAGAAACGTTCTCGCATCGACAACGTCGACCACTTCCATCCCTTCGTTCGGTCGCTCTTCCTACATCGCCGAAAGTTCCTGCGCAGCGCATTGATCAGCGCCGTGCAGGATCGACTGGACAAACCTCAAGTCGATCGACTACTCGGATCGCTTGGGCACGGCCCAACGGCTCGTGCCGAAGAACTTCCCGTCGAAGAAATGATCCGCCTGGCCAACGCAGTGCGTCACTTGGAGGCGACGGAGGGATCGACAAACCGATAAAGCATTCCGCCGCTGGTGGTTGTCGAGAAAAGCAGTTCGCCATCCTCTTGTGCGCCAAAGGTCACAATCGGCAGCGACTGGTCAAACGGGATCGAGTGATTCTCGACCACTTTTCTCTGTTGCTCGTCATATCGCAACGCCCACACCTTGCCTGCTACATAGTCGGCATAGAGATATCGACCTACCAGACTTGGCAGCTTCTTCCCGCGATAGACCGTACCTCCGGTGATTGATTTGCCCCATGCTTCCGTGTGGGGATACTCCCAAACCGGATCGATCAAAACCGAAGCACCGGAGAACTCCTTCTGATGAAATGGATGACTCGCCTCCTTCAGGCTCCATCCATAATTCCCTCCTTTGTCCACTACATTCACTTCCTCCCAAAGGTCTTGCCCCACATCGGCAACCCAAAATTTTCCGTTCGCGCGATCGAACGACATCCTCCAGATATTGCGGAAGCCCAATGCAAAAATCTCCGGCTTGGCGCCTTCGACTTTTACGAAAGGATTGTCTTCAGGAATGCCGTATGGCAGATCGCCACTCTTGGTGTCGATGTCGATTCGGAGGATTTTACCAAGCCAAGTGGAGAGGTCCTGACCGGATCGCTTGGGGTCGTCGCGAAAGCCACCATCACCCAAGCCGATGTAAAGGTAACCATCCGGTCCAAAGCAGAGCGTCCCACCGTTGTGGTTCCAAAAAGGCTGCTCCAACGTCCAAAGAACTTCTTCGGTGGCAGGGTCCCCTTGCTGGTGGCTGGCGTCTTTGCAACGGAATCGCGACACAGTCGAAAGGTGCGGCTGTTTCTGCGACGTGTAGTAAACGAAGAACTCACCGTTCTCCTTGAACTTCGGGTGAAAGGCCATACCTAACAGCCCTTCCTCGTTCTCGCGATCTTTGTAGGTCACCCGATCGCTCAAATCGATGAACGAAGTTGCCTCCTCCGCTTGCTCATCCTTCGGCAAAATGAAGATCTCACCCAGTTGGCTGGCAACAAAAGTGCGTCCCGATCCATCGTTCGCGTGGTCGATGATCACCGGGCGATCAATACGGAGATTTGGATACGCCCGCTGAATACCCAACCCCAAAGGCTTGGTCTCCAGCTTGGTGGCATCTTGCGCCACCGTTGGAGCGACTGACGTGATCGCAGAAAAGGCGAGCGTCAGG
>JBJSWM010000574.1:0-3237 GCA_046085865.1 Pirellulaceae bacterium | reverse complement strand
GCAAGGACCTTCAGGAGATGTTCGCCAGGACACCGATCCAAATGGAAAGTCGCCAGCTTGGGTTCATGGAGAACCAGCCGATTTTCGCTGACTGGTACCGCCAGCTGGAAAGCGAAATGCAAGTCAAGTGGACGGACGAAGGCGGGCAGTAGTCGCCGCTTCCATCACCGACCGGCGCCTCGCGAATGCCCTGACGGGAACTGGATCGCTCACGTGCCGTCAGCCGCGCAGAAATCGCTGGATGACTTTGTCGGCGATTGTCTGACCGATCCGCAGACTGGCCGTCGCAGCAGGACTGGGCGCGTTGCAAACATGAATCGCGCGGGGCTGATCGACAAACAGAAAGTCATCGACCAGTTTTCCATCGGCGGAGATGGCTTGGGCGCGGACGCCGGCCGGAGCCTTTCGAAGATGTTTTCCCCGAATCTCCGGAATCAGTCTCTGAAGCGCCCGCACAAACATCGGTTTCCATAGCGACCTTCCGATTTCGCCGATGCCTGTTCCCATGTAGCGCATCGCGATCTTTCGAAAGCCGACGTGCCCCAGCGTCTCACCCAGGTCGCGGAGATTCCAGTTCCGCCAGGTGTACCCCTCGCGCGCCATCGCCAACACGGCATTGGGGCCACATTCGACGCCCCCACCGATCATGCGAGTGAAATGAACCCCAAGAAACGGAAAATTGGGATCGGGTACCGGATAGATCAGATTCCGGCATAGGTGGGATGCTTCGGGAGTCAGTTCATAATATTCTCCCCGAAAGGGGATGATACGAACCGGCGGCTGCTGTCCAGTCATTTTTAGGATGCGATCGCTGTGAAGTCCGCCGCAGTTGACCAGGTATCTTGAGCGTATCGTCTCGCCGTTTCGAGGACGCAAGATGAACTCGGTGCTGGAACCACCGACGTCGGCCAGCTGCCACCGTCGCTCGATCCGAAGCCCACTGGCTACGATGCGTTCGGCCAGCTTTCGGCAGACCGCTCCGAAGTCGACGATCCCAGTACCTGGGACATGAATCGCACGCACTCCCGCCGCATGCGGCTCCAGGACCTTCAATTCCTTCACCGATATTCGATCGCAGGCAATCCCGTTCTCGATCGCTCGATCGTGCAGCTTCTCCAGGTAGGGAACCTGAGCCCCCTCGGTGGCGACGATCACCTTTCCGCATCGTTCCCACGGGATTTGATGCTCCTGGCAGAACTGCTCCATCATCGACTTGCCTTCGATGCAGTGCGTCGCTTTGGCAGATCCCTGAGGGTAGTAGATCCCAGAGTGGAGGACGCCGGAATTACGAGACGACTGGTGGCTGCCTACGGCGGTTTCCTTTTCCAGGAGGATGACTTTCAACCCCGGCGCCCGCTGACTCAACTGGAAGCAGGTGGCCAAGCCGACGATTCCACCGCCGACGATCGCCAGGTCATAGGTTTCTGCCATCCCGTTCCCTTCCTTTTAGTTCTGCTGGAAAATCGTGTCGCGACCAGTTGTTGAAGTGGCTACACTTTCGTAACGGTAGCTCTCGGCTACCTGGATGGCGAGACGGGAAGGCACTTTTCTCACCCCGTCCTTTTTCGCATCCCATGAGGACATGAACCCCGCTGGTGCGGCAGGTTCCGCCATTGCTTTGTGACCCGTTTCGATCCGACCCCAATTGACTGGAGTTGGCAGCACGATGACCCTACCCCCTCCCACCATCGATTCCCACCTTCCCAGGATGCTGATCGAACAGTGCCGCCGCCGCGGGAATCGGCTGAAAGTCGCCGACTCGACCGGCACGGAACTTACGGGCCACGAAGTCCTGATGCGGACCTTGGCGCTCCGCCGCGTCCTGGACCGTAACGTGCTTAGCGACGACGAAAAATATGTCGGCGTGCTATTGCCTCCCAGCGTTCCTGCGACGGTCGTCAATTTCGCGCTGACCTTCTCCAAACGCGTTGCGGTCAACCTCAATTACACCGTCAGTGCATCGATTCTCAATCGCTGCACCGAACTGGCAGGGATTCGCCATATTCTTACCAGCCGCAAAGTGATGGAAAAGCTCGACCTAAAACTCGATGCCCAGGTCGTCTTTCTGGAAGACCTGAAGGACCAGGTCACGCTGCTCGATAAGGCCAATGCATTTTTCTATGGCCGTCTGGCACCTTCTTCGATGCTTCTTTCGTCACTTCGATTGCGACACGTCTCGCCGCATGATCCGCTGACCATCATCTTCACCTCGGGATCCACCGGCACCCCCAAGGGAGTCGTGCTGACCTATGAAAACATCGCCTCCAACGTGCACGCCATCCGCGATGCGATCGGACTGGATGATCACGACGTGATCCTTGGGATCCTCCCCTTCTTCCACAGTTTTGGGTACACCGTGACCCTTTGGACTGCAATGGCTTTGCCACCAGCAGGCGTTTTTCATTTCAGCCCCCTAGAGCCGCGGCCGATCGGAAAGCTGGCGGAAAAGTACAAGGCGACGGTGCTTCTGGCGACTCCGACCTTCCTAAGGAACTATATCAAGCGCATTGAGCCCCATCAGTTCAAGCACTTGGAAGTCGTGGTGGTTGGCGCCGAGAAAATGCCGATCGCTCTGGCAGAAGAGTTTGAGAAAACTTTCGGAGTCAGGCCGGTCGAAGGGTATGGGACGACGGAACTAAGCCCCCTGGTCTCGGTCAATTTGCCTGCCAAACGCAGCCGCTCCAAAGAAGCCCATTGCGGCCTTCGCGAGGGATCGGTGGGCCAGTGCGTGCCAGGGGTGCATGCACGCATCGTCGACGCGGACGATGGCCGACCACTGGAGATCGGGCAGACCGGGATGCTACAGATCAAAGGCCCCAACGTGATGCAGGGCTATCTGCACCAAGAGGAATTGACCGCCAAAGTCATCAAGGATGGCTGGTATGAAACTGGCGACATCGCCTTCCTCGACCAGGATGGCTTCATTCATATCACCGGTCGATTGAGCCGCTTTTCGAAGATCGGTGGGGAGATGGTGCCGCACATTCAGATCGAAGAGACAATCCATGAGATCCTGGGACTTGGTGAAGAAGGCAAGGTCCCTGCCGTGGTGACGGCTGTCCCCGATGCGAAGAGGGGTGAGCGTCTGATTGTGCTTCATCTCCCAATGGAGAAAACTCCTGCCGAAGTCATCAAGGGGCTAAGCCAAGCTGGGCTCCCTAACCTTTACCTTCCCTCAGAAGACAGCTTTCTGGAAGTCGCTGAAATCCCCGTCCTGGGCACCGGCAAACTGGACCT
>JBJSWM010000573.1:0-8398 GCA_046085865.1 Pirellulaceae bacterium | reverse complement strand
GCGGCGCCGGCCATCCATCAGTTGCATGCGCACGCGCTCACACCAGGCGCGCAGGAGGCGCTGCATGGCGCCCAGGTGCTGCACTTCGATTTCCAGCAGTTTGATCAATGGCTAGAGTCGCTTTTCGTACTCACCGATCGGTCGATCCATCGCCTAGCACCCCAGATCGCACTGGCGCCGTTGCTGGCGGTCGACCAGCCAGAACGGGTACGACGCCATATCGACGAGGCGATCGGGTTTCGCATGCCGCACTCTTCCACCTGAACGCTCCCCGATCCCTACATCGAGTTTCGATCGCTCATTTCCAGCAGAGCAGGAGAGGGAGTCGCCGGCGGGAGGAAGTGCATCGTTGCATTGCGATAGTAGCCGCGCAGGAAGGCATCGATTGCCAGGCTGTTCTTTCCGGCTGGCTGAACATCCAGCAATTCTAGCCACCCCGAACCACAGCAGACCCAGACGCGACTGGGGGACTTCCCGCTGGTCCAACCAAAGACCCATTGGCCTGGCATTTGGGATCCATGATCGTCAACCCCCTGCGCCTCGTCCGGCCGCGCTGCCCGTGGAGCAGCGCGTCGAATCTGCAACCGCAACTCCTTGCCTCCCACCTCCAAAATGCCGTAGGCTCCTGGCCATGGCTGGAGTCCGCGGATCAGTCGGTCGATCTTTTCTGCGGGAAACGACCAGTCGATCGCCGCATCGGCTTTCGTCAACCTGCGGGCGCGTGTCGCAAGCTGCTTGTCCTGAACCTGTCCCTTGGCATGCTCCTGCTGGGACTCCAGCATGGCGATCGCCTCCAGCGTCGCATCAACACCCAGTAGCGATAGCCGCGATTCCAGTTGACTTGCATCCTCCGAACTGCCTAAAGATGTCGAACGCATCACCAGGACGGGCCCGCCATCCAGCCGCGGCGTCATGTGGATCACTGAAATGCCAACTTGAGGGTCGCCCTGCAGCACCGCCCAGGCGACAGGTGCCGCTCCACGATGCCTAGGCAGCAAGGAACCATGGAGGTTGATCCCGCCTAGCCGAGCCGCAGCCAAGGTGGCGGGCGACAGGATCTGTCCGTAGTCGCAAACGACCAAAAGATCGGGCTGCAGCAGCTGGAGCCTCGCGACCGCCTCGTCGGAATTAGCGCTCTCCGGCTGCTCCACCATCCACCCCCCTTCTTTTGCCCATCGTTCCACCGGATGCGGTTGCGGCGGCTTTCCCGAAGCGGTCGATGCCTGAGGGCGGACCCAGACGGTAAGGATTTCATGCTTTCCCGACCCGGCGATGGCCTGGAAGGAGGGCACGGCAAAGGGTCCTGTTCCCATGAAGACCAGACGCATCCAGTGACTCTCTTTCTACCTTGGAACGGTTTGATTCCATAAACGCCGCATCAACCGGTGGAGGGGAGCTGGCGGCATGAAATGCGAGACTGCAGATGCTTCCTTCGATCGCGCAGTCGATTCGGTTGCGGTTATCATAGAGACTAACCGCCCTACGATGCGACGGATTCTTCGCAACGCACCCCTTGCCCTCAGACTCCATGCATCCTGCGACCCTTCGACGACGCCTGCGTTCCCTCTATCCCTGGGCCGTGTGGGGTAGCCTTGCGTTGCTGATCTTGGCGATCTGGGCCGGCCTGTACGCGATCACGTTGTTGCGACTTTCCAAGTGGGACAAGACCCCGGAGGTGATACAGGCGGTGGGGCTGTCGCGGGGCTTCGATGTGCTTGTGGGTTGCTGGTTTTTTGCCGTCGGTAGTTCGATCGGGAGCTTTCTGAATGTCGTTGCTTACCGACTTCCCCGGAGACTCCCCTGGATCGGGTCGTCCATGTGCCCCTACTGCAACGTTCCCATTCAACCCCGCGACAATATTCCGGTGCTCGGCTGGATTCTGTTGCGAGGCCGCTGCCGCGTTTGCCGCCTACCGATCTCGCCCCGCTACCCCACCTACGAACTTTTGGCGGGCCTGACCTTCCTCGCGGTCTACTTGGTGGAAGTCTGGACGCGTGGTGCCAACCTGCCTCAAGAAGATGGCCGAGCCAGTGATCTTTTCAGTCTCCTAGTGGGGACCATCGACTGGGAGACGATGGCCCTGGGACTGTTCCACTGCGCGATCTTGGCCTTGCTGCTTTGCATCGCGATGATCCAGCTGTCGGGGCAACAAGTACCGATCCAGATGATCCTGGTGGGAGCCGCCTTCACGATCCTTGTCCCTACCTGCTTTCCCGCTCTGATCGTCGTCGCGTGGGGAACCAGCCCCATGCATGCCTACCAAGCCGTTAGCCATTTGGATGCCCTGGCCACTGGACTGGCAGGAGCCCTGGCGGGCTTTGCCATGGGACGCATCACGCAACCTGCCCTCTTCCCACTTGCCCACCCCCGCTGGCTCTCCTCCCACCCAGCATCGCACGAAGGATTGACCTGGTGCAGCAGCTGGGCACTGATCGGTGCAGCAGTCGGATGGCAGGCAGTTTTTTCTACAGGCCTCTGGTCGCTTCCTCTATTGGCGTTCGCAGAGCCCAGGCGCCGTCGAGCCACTTGGGAGACTCCAGCTTGGGTTCCTACTGCATGGCTAGGACTAGCCATGCTGATCCATCTTACCCTTTGGAGTCGATCCGATCGCTGGACGCTTTGGCCTGGCAGCCGCCGCCACGCTGTCGTCTATCTGGCCTCTGCCTGCCTGATCGGATGGGGATATTGGCTATGCCGCGTCCTACAACCTGCCGAACCAGCGGCCGCATCGCCTGGGGACGACAAGCCAAATCAGGATACCGGCGATCAGCAAATGCTTGGCGCCGAGGTTGAAGGCAAAGCGGATCAAGAGGAGGACTTGGGCGAATCTTCAGTGGGAGGCTGAAAACGCGGGGCCGTCGTTTCCTCCAACACCTCTTCCTGCTGCCAACTACTGGTCACCTTGGGCCTGGGCGGTTCGTATCGTTCGATCGACTGAAACTCTCGCTGGAATTCGGAAACGCTCTTCTTCAACTCTCGGTAACTACCCCCCAGCGACCGGGCGACTTCCGGAAGACGCGACCCAAACAAGACGAGCGCGATGATTCCGAAAAGCACCATTTCGCTGTAGCCAAGTCCAAACATCGCCTTCCCCCCCAGCGTTCTCGAATCCAAGGAGCCGAGCCGTCGATAGAACCTACCGATGACGATGGTGGACATAGAAAGTGGCCGACCACCTCGCCATGCCGTACCCCTCGAGTACCAAAGAAAGTCAACCGCTTAGCGTAGTCACCAAGCGATGACAATGCGTATAGGCCCACCACCGACTGATTTGCGATCCTGCCGGATCCATTGTCGGCGGCCGCCTTGAGTTACTGATCGTCCGTCCGATTCTTCGCGTCCTGATCGGGATCTTCTCGCATCCCTTTCTTAAACTCAACGGCGCTTCGCCCGAGATTTCGCATCAGGGCAGGAAGCTTGGCGCTTCCAAAAAGGACCAGAACAATCAATCCAAAAAGGAGAAGTTCGGTGTGGTTGAATCCAAGCATCTCGTTGTAGTCTCCGTCGCCAAAATGGTGAACCAGGTTTAAGCCACAGGCGCAACAAGCGGCGAACGCTGGCCGGCCATCCTCTCAGTCCAACATCTGACTCTGCTGATCGATGCCAAACCAAAAAGAACGCCGCCGGAACCGTCTCGTGTCTTCGGGCACTCTATCGCTATTTTATTGGTCGTGGAAAGACTGTCAAACGCCTAGCTCCACCAGAGACCAACTTCCTGTCCCCAGGCGTCCAGAAACCAGGAAAACACGTCTACCCAACTTGCAGTGACGACTCCAAGCTTCGAATCATCTCCCGAATCGTCAGACGCCCCTTGGCCAGCGAAAGCGAACTGTCCGACTCCAACCAAGCCTCCACCTTCTTCTGGGCGGAAATCACGGTGCTGTGCTGTCGCTTCCCAAAATAGTCTCCAATTTCTGCATAAGCGGCCCGCGTGTACTTTCTGGCAAGGAACATCGCCAGCATGCGTGGCTGACTAACCTGCTTGCTTTTAGAATTCGACTGCAGACTGTTGGGCTCCAGGCCAAACACTTCGCAAACCGCCTTATCGATATCCGAGATCCGCACCAGTGGCTGACTGACTCGCAACAAATCTCGACAAGCCACCACCACTTCTTCCAGCTCCAAGTTGCGACCGGTGATCCGTTGCTGTGTCAGCAATCGAAGAATCACTCCTCGAATCATCCGTGCATCCCCCGGGCAATGGCTGGCCAGCCAATCCATCGATGGCTGACCCAGGGAAACCGATAGGTCCGAAGCCAATTTGCGAACCATCGCCTGCCGGCAGTCGCGATCCAACAGATCGACCGCGCACACCACCCCGCTGGAAAGCCTTGCCAACAATTCGGGCCCCAGACCAGCCAATTCCGGTAGCGAACGGTCCAACACCAGAATCACTTGCTTTTGGTTGCGGAAGAGATGGTCGAGCGTACTTCTGAGCTCCTGGAGGGTGGCATTCTTGCCGATGAGGAACTGCACATCGTCCATCACCAAAACATCCACTTCGCGATACTTCCGCCGGAAGTTAGCAAAGCCCGAACCACGCACCGAATCGGTAAAGTCAATCAAAAACTGCTCGGCCGTCAAACAAACCACACGGCTCATCCGATGCCTTACCCGGAATTGCTCGGCAATCGCGCGAGCCAAATGGGATTTCCCGACTCCCGAAGGGCCATAGATCGTCATGGGGGTCATGGTGCCAGGAGATTCCAGAACCATCTGTGCTGCCATGTAGGCAACGCGATTGCAGTCCCCTGGCAGAAACCCGTTCCACAGTTCACTCGACATCGATCGCGGCCCGACAGGAGATCTTGCAACACCAGGCCCAACTGCGACCCTGGCAACAACATTTCCACCGTAGTCGGAATCTGAGCGACTTTCCATCGCCGAGCCTGCCAGCACGGCGGAATCCTGAAATCTGCCCCCCTGCAATCGATGCGAAGGCAAACCATCCCGCCGCTCTCCATCCTCCCTCTCGGCCTTTTCCCCGCGGGAGTCGTACCGACGCAACTCCGGCACTCGATCAGCGGACCTCGTATCCGAAACTGCATCGGAAACGTCCTTGGCAACGATCACCAGTCGGCGAGAATCCCCCAGCGCTTCAGCAACACAGGCTTCCAGATCCTTGCGACAGAAACCTTGCACACATTCGGCCAAAAACGGATGCGGTACCGATACCACCACTTCCTCTGGACCAACTTCCCAATGCTCAAAACCCAGAAACCACAACGCCAGCCGCTCGTCCCCGATCCGAGCACGAACCGACTCAAAAAACTTCGTCATGGCCGCTTGGTGATCTCGCGTCATGCTTTTCCCAATCTCCCTGGGCTCTTAACTCCACCTAACTGCACCCTTTCCCTAGGCGGGAAATGGAGTGCAGATTGGCAGTATTCCCTTTGATAACCGAGCCGTTTCCCGCGAATTCCTGCCGGAAACTGGATCCTTCCAAACAAGACCCATCCGCTTGCAGACTGGCACTTCCCCATCGGGAAACAACCAGCAACAGCGACCATCTTGCGAAGAGGGACGCGATTTTAGGAGTGCTAGCACTCAAGTCAAACAGGGGACAGCCAGTTTCCCGTAGAGAAGGGGAGAAACTTGAGCCGATCTCACGCACAAACGCGAAAAAGGTTCTCAGGTGCTAGTGCTGACCGGCATATTTTATCCCCCTGGAAGGAATGGTCGCCGAGTGGAATTGCTGTCGAAATCGAGCGGACCAAAATCACCAAATCTTCATTCGTGGGATGTCGGTGGAGCTCGCCACCAAAAGAGCAGTGAGCTTCGGTAAACCGGGAAGAATTTGAGCTTCTCAAGCAAGCCAATCATCGGTCGATTGCGGCTATCGCAGCTTACCCAAAAGCCACTCGCTTCCCAGTTACCGCACGCTCTCTGCTCCCCGCTTAACGGGTCGCCGGAAACCGACCGCTGCTGGGCCAGTAGCTCCATAGACTGCTGGACCAGATGACTAGCCAATCCACTTCCCCGCCATCTTGGCTTGACCCCTAGCCACCGCATCTCCCATCCCATCTTTGAATCGAGATTCCAAAGGACCAGTCCACCGACTTCCTGTGGCGATCGGCTGGTATCCATAGCCAACATCGCCCAAGAGGTCTCGCAGTCCGCCAGTTGCTGGGCGATCCATTCTTTCGGATCGATCTGGTGGTCCAGCTCCGGGAAATCCAAATGTTGCTGCATCGTGCCAACGTAGTCGGACAGATAGGCAGTCAGCTCCTTCGCCTCCAGCCACAACATTTGCCAGCCTCCAAAATCCACTGGCCGCTGTGTGTCTGAGCCGCTGCACTCTTCCGCCAAAGCATCGATACCGCGAAGCTGCTTTTCCCAGTGCACTAAGTCTCCGATCAAGTCGGGTTGCCACCACGAATCCTCTGGCATCCCTGCCATCTTCTCGATCCTGTTCCACTGCACCCAGCGGGCACCCGCATCGATCGCTTGATCTGCGACGGAGCGAAAGGAGAGCGTTGGATCGATGGCCTTCCAGGCATCCGAAACACGCCATTCCAGCAAATGAGCCGGGCCGTTGGGGGTCGACTGATAAAAAAGAAATCCGGCTGCGGTTTCCTTCGAGGAAGCGACGCGATAGAGAAGGACGCGAGCCATTCGGTCGTCGTTGGCGGCCTGGAGACGATGGTACCAGGCACCAACAGCCGGGCTCGACTCGCCAAATATCCATTGCAGCAAAACGTGCGAGGCCGCCCCCTCGATCCGATCGATCCTCACCATGCAGCATTTCCCCTGTGGGAGCCCATCCCAAGGTTGGCTTTCTCGATCGCCCCAAGGAGTCTTCGCATTATTTCCGCAGGTCTCTGGAAATGATGACTCCTCATGGTTTCTTAAGACGTAAAATACCAGCGGTGAAGACGACACCCAAGCCGCCGGAGGGATCTCGCGAAAAGATCGGTTTCAGGCGGAACCAACTCGGGCATTGTAGTTTCCAACGAACGACCGATTGGATCGAGCCCCTGAATTCGCCAAGGGCTTTTGGCTCATTCAAGTTGGTCCAGATTGCAAAAATATTCCATCCATGCGGGGAATTGCGATGATGACTCGATCGGTCCGGCGGGATTCAGCAATTGGTTTTTTGATTCTGTCGTTTTTGCTCCACCTGCCTACCGCCTTCGGACAGGAGGCGCTTGAGCGATTGGAGAAACAACTTCAAGCCGACAAGAACCCTTTTTCCCAGGGGACTTCGGAAACATTTGTGCTCCCCGAACCTATTGCCCAGGAGGTGAAAGTCCCGCCTTCGGCCAAACCCACCAGAAGACAACCTCCAGCTCCTCCCAACGCCCAGTTATTCCCGAGTCGATCGGTCGATGCAGTCCCCGATGCCCGGCCCGTAGCGCCTCTGGATGTCGCCGAAGATGGATCCTCCCCAACCCAACCGGCAGGCTACCTGGGACTGACAGCGGAGAAATGGGGAGGCGGCGGGTTGGGCCTGCGCGTTGTCGAACTGGTGCGAGACGGCCCCGCATGGAAGGCTGGCTTTCGCATAGGAGACCGCATCCTTGGTGTGGCCGGAAGGTCGATCAGCGATCTAGACCAGTTCGCCAAGACGCTATCCGAACAGCCAGCAGGAAAGCCGGTACGTTTTCTGGTGCGCCGAGCGGGCCGCAATATCGATCTGGTTGCGGTCCCGATCGACCGACAATTGGCCGATAAGCTGTTCCCGGGTACGCCGGAGCAATTGCAAGTGGACGTACGCAACGATCCTGCCTTTCTGGGCCTAGTGATCGGCGAATTGTCGCGGGAGTATCGAAAGCAGTTTGGCGTCGGTCCCTTCCGCGGAGCTGCGGTTCTGGACGTCATCAAGGAGTCGCCGGCGGCCTTGGTGGGAATCAAACCAGGAGACTGCGTGGTCCAAGCCGCCGGGGAAGAAATCCAAAGCCCCGAAGAACTGACGGCATTACTCGCCGCCAGAAAGCCGGGGGACGTCCTTCCGATCAGTTACGTTCGTGGCACCATGCGGTACGAAGCTGAAGTCTTGCTGACCAATGAAGCGGGTGCCGTCCCCATGTCGGCTGCTATCATCGAAGAAGCCTCTCCCTCGACGCCCCCTGCAACACCCGACCCCGCCTCCCAGCAGGTCGACCAACTTCGCCGCGAACTGGAAGAAGCCAAACTCCGCATGGAGCAACTCGAGCGGCGTCTCCAGCAGCTCGATCCCGGCAAGCGAAATTGAGCGTCCGCCCCGCCGACGAAACATTCCACCATCTGGCGATGGTGGCTACCAAGAAGTTTCCTGTAGGGTGTGTGAGCCGGTCGCATGGCCTTCGACGCCGTGACTGCGGCAGCGCGTATTGGTTAGAAAACCCAACTAGGAAAACCGTCGCGACCGCGAACACACCAGAACCAAGGGTTCGTACAAGCCCATCCACCATCCTGG
>JBJSWM010000572.1:0-4725 GCA_046085865.1 Pirellulaceae bacterium | reverse complement strand
GTCCCCAACCCCTCTTTAGCGTGAGGTTAGTTGCGACACTTGGAACTGTCCAGAGCCAGGGAACCTGCTCGCTCCATCCGCAGGGAACCGGGGGCGGAGCATTTGGTAGAACCCGCTCGAATGCACCTCTCGAAGGCCAACACCGCCTCCCATCAAGCCGCTCGAGACAAGATGCACCACGGATGCAAGCTCATGCGGTCTTAGCGCGCTGGCTTTGCGGAGACATGAACCGGTCCAGCCCGGAAGTTGCCTTCCAGCATGCAGACACCATGGCGCGAAAGGACTTCGCTGCACGGCATCAACTCGGAAACAAGGCAGTTGCGGCTCATCCGCCACGGTCACTAAAGCAATTCACAGCGACACGCCGTCCGCTGGGGCCGCCCTCTACCGGAATCAGATGCCGGGAGGGAGTGGACCGGAGAAGTAGACCTATCCCTTGTGCAGACCCACTTCGAATAAGATCATGGTTTGACTTTCACCAACTTCATGATGCGCCCAGAGACATTCCAATCCTGCACATAAAGATTCCCCTCGCGGTCCCAGTACGATCCGTGAGTCCCGCTGAAGACACCCTCAATCCACTGGTCCTGCGGAATGTTGAAATTGCCACCCTTGGCAGGATCCGGGTTGTGCCCCAGCACCGCCATGATCGTATTGGTCTTATCGAGAATCACCACACGCCCATGCAGGTCCGGGACCGAAACAAAATCCCCTTGCACCGATGCGCTGGTCGGCATCCCCAATCCGGTGATCACTTCCTCGATGAACTCGCCATCCAGGCTGTAGTGGACCAGCCGCCCCTTGGGCTGATGGTTGCGGTCGCAGATCAGTAGCCTCGGCGGCTCGTAGCGCGTATCCAATGTCATGCCATGGCAGGTATTGAACTCCTGGAGACCATTGCCCTGCTTACCAAAATGAGAAAGATACTTCCCCGTCTTGTCAAAACGAAACACGTGGTTGCTGGCATACCCATTGGCCAAGTAGATATCCCCGTTGGGAGCGACCGTGATGGCCGTCGGAGCGAATCGGTCGAGATTCAGCCCTGACTCCGTTGGATACTTCAGCCGAAGAACCACCTCTCCCGAGTTGGCGACCAGCTTGATTCCCTCGCCCGCGTTGTTGCGAGCCCCGTAGATATATTCTTTCCCATCCTCCATCCGAATCTCCATGTCATGAAGTTCGGTGTAGTCCTTCCCCAAATAGCTTTGAACCACCTTTCCCTCGGGGGAAAAGACAAAAATCCCCTGATTGGCGCTGGTGTAGATGTTCCCCGCCTGATCGATCACGACCGCCCCGTGCGTCGGCCCAAGGGCCGATGTCCCGTCGGGCCGTAGCCCCCACCCGGGAACGGTATCGAAGGTCATGACCCCGGTTCCCATACGAACCGGCGCCGCCTTAGGGGACTGCGCCACCAGGGAAGCCGAAGAAAACATCAGACACAAAACAATCCAGAGAGCCAGAGAGGACTTCATCGAGTTTTTTCCTTCCAAAAGAGTGCGTACGCCCCCAAACGGAAATTATAACAGGTTCTGTGGCGGCTGATTCAAGCACCAAGTTGCTGCAAGGCCATAGTCCGCACCACCATCGCAACACCCTCTTTGGATCGTCACCCTACCGATCCCGATTCGGAGCACTCCCATGGAAGATCGATCCAAACGGCTTCAAGATCTTCTCGCCAAATTCCAGACGGAAAGCAAACCTCAGCAGCTGAAGCAACGACTGGAAGGAATCGCCGAAGGGCAAGCGACCCCGCAAGACGGCCAACTGGAATCGAATCAGACCTCGCTGGAATCGATGGAGGCAACTCGCAGCCTGGAAGCGCTGGATCGACTAGAACGAGGTCAATCGATCGACGGCGAATCGCAGTTCATGCTGGAAGCGATCGTGATGCCCTACTACCGGCCAGTCGTCGATGTCCACAAGGATGCGATCATCTCCGAGCAGCTTTCGGATCATTGGTCCGAACTCTCCCAGCCCAAGTGGAAATCATGGATCCACGCCAAGGTGCGGGCCGTAGGACGACTGGAAGCACCAGGAGTTCTCTACGCAGGCAGCGCCTTCCTCGTGGCGCGCGACCTCCTAATGACCAACCGTCACGTCGCCATCCAGTTCGCTCAAGGTCTTGGACACCATGTCCAATTCCAACCCGGACTTAGCTCGCAGATCGATTTCTATCGTGAATTGGGAAGCGATGCTTCGCTGAGCCTTCGGGTTGAACGAGTCGAGATGATCCACCCCTACTGGGACATGGCGATTCTACGAGTCGCAGGGGTCCCTGCGGATCGCACGCCTCTGAAGTTGGCAGCTCAGATGCCAAAGGATCTCCCCAACCACAAGGTCGTCGTCATCGGCTATCCCGGCTTTGACCCCAACGGCAACCAGGAGTACCAACAGGTGCAGGCAAGAATCTTTCGCGGCAACTACTACGTGAAGAGATTCCAGCCAGGGCAACTTCGAGAAATCGCTTCGATCCGAAGCTACAGCCAGAAGGTGGATGCCCTGACCCACGATTGCTCCACCCTCGGCGGCAATTCGGGGTCCGCCGTCATCGATCTGGAGACCGGACATGTCGTGGGACTCCACTTCGCCGGTGCCTACCTGCAGGCTAATTATTCCGTCCCTTCGTGGCGTTTGGCAGAAGACCCGCAGGTGGTCCGTACCGGCGTTCAGTTCGAAGGAGACAGCGGTACGACTTCTGATTTCTACCAGCCGTTCTGGCAGGAAGCACAGTCCAGCGACAGGTCGGAGACCCCATCGACTCAAGCGACTCCTTCCACTTCATCGACCCAGCCCCCAGCTCATTCGGTTCTGTCCACCGACGACAGCCATGGGACGAAGGCGACCGTCGCCATCGATCTTCCCGAAGGCCAGTGGACCCACGTCGATATTCCGATCGAGGTTCATCTGAGATTGAAGCTGCCGACAACAGCCAAGACAGCGACAGGCGAACGAACGCAGGAAGCGAAAGCGGCGGCGCCGCGCTGGGTGGAACCAGCCCAGTCGCTGGAAGGATTGCTGCGAAAAGGGACGCCAGCCGCCGATGTGCCAGGCTTTGATCCCAAGTCGCTCGATCTTGATCTATTCTCCTGGCGGACCGCGCTCTCGGCCGTCATCGCCAGCAAGCTGGCCTACGAAGACGCAGATGCCATCGAACAGACGGTCCGCCAACGCTGGCGAATGAACCACTCCGAATTCATCCAACGCGACAAGACTGAGTGCTTTCTGGCTTGGAACGATCGGCAAGCCATCCTGGCGTTTCGCGGGACGCAAATGACCAACCTGGGAGACTGGCTGACCGATCTGAATGTTCTTCCAATCACGCGCGATTATGGAATCGTCCACCGTGGCTTCCTGACCGCATTTCAAGTGGTCCAGACTACTTTGGAAGATCACCTGCGACAGTTGGATGGAATCCCTCTGGTGCTCACCGGACATTCTCTTGGCGGCGCGCTGGCGACAATCGCCGCCGCTGAATGGCGCGGACGTTATCCGATCCGTGGCATCTACACATTCGGTCAGCCAGCGGTGGGGCGAAGCACTTTCCCAGACTATATGAGGCTCCACTACAGCTCCAAGTTCTTCCGGATCGTCTACCGCGACGATGTCGTCGCGCGAGTCCCTCTCTCGTTCGCTCATGTCGGGAAACTCTTCCGCTTTGACCGCGATGGCGATGTCTCCCATCGCATGGAATCGATCGAATCGACTCCCTCCGAACTGATCGTCCTCGACGACGACCTCCCGATGCTCGATGAAGTCGAATTCCTCCTCTTGAAGCAAGAGCTTCTTCAAGAGCAGATCGCGGTGCGCAAGATGCAGGCGCAGCGCGGCGGGCTGGAATCGATCGCGCTACCCGAGGGGCTAATTCCGCGTGTCTCCCACCATTCGCTCGATCGCTACATCGCCGCAGTACGCCAAAAAGCAGACGGGATATCGGTCTCCTAGCGACTGCTAACCTTCGTCACGATCGATCCAGTTGTCTTTTCCCTCCCATCCGAGGCTTCCGACGGGATCCTTGGGGAAGGAATTCGCCAGACTTCTGCGGCGCCAGGCTGTAGCGCGAACTAAGATGCAACTAGGCGTTGCTTCAAGCCACCTTGTCTGGCTGCAGCCGGCCTCGGTCGTGCATGCCCCCTTGGCCCCTCCGCGGAAACAGTCCGATGGCCTCGAACACCAACATGCAAGAATTGGAAGAGAACCAGATCCTTCTCGAATTCGCGGCGCTCACCACAGGGCAGCGCGCCGATTTCATGGAAGCTCACGGGCTGCCTAAGTCGCTGTCGAAAAAAAGCGATCTCATGGCACGGATCCAGGAAGAGCTCACCAAAGGCTCGATCTCCATCGACCAGATCGTCGCTCATTTGGATCGAGTCGTCCCTTGGGGAAAACAACACGTCTACCTCTTTGATGGCCCCGACATCTCGCTGAAGTCGTGGAAGAAACGAGAGTGGCTGGAGCAGCACCTCAAGGAAGAGGCTCCCGCCTTCCATCTGTTGCTGAAAAAGCCGGCTTCGATCGGACTCCCCACTCAGTGGGCCCCCGCCTCCATCACGCTCTCGGAAAAACCAGCTACCCTTCGCGTCTCGCTGGTCCGGCGCCGCGAATGGTGGGACGCTGCCCCGGAACTCAATGAGCAAGGGGTGACTGCGGAAGGTGAGGCAGTGGAATACCGTGCATTTATCAAACGTTTCGTCCGAAACTTTGTCGCCTTCGAATGGAATCTCGATA
>JBJSWM010000571.1:0-2530 GCA_046085865.1 Pirellulaceae bacterium | reverse complement strand
CAAGAACTTCAGCGAATAGAAATGATTACGTGAGATCCCGATCGCAGGGTCACCACCCTAACTAGAATGGGGAGGGCTGCGAGTGAAGATAGGTGCGAACCATGATCCCGGTACATGCCGCGGTAACGGCGAAAAATCGTTCGCGTAAGACGAAGCTCCTGCCCCCCAGCCATTCTCAAAAAGCCCAGTCAGTCCCTAAGACCATTTGGAAAGGATGTTGCGATGGCAGCCCTTCGAGTCTCTATGTCGATCCTACTGGTCGCCTGGGCGCAACCGCTCATCGCTCAGAATAGCGACCTTTTGGATGCGTTTTTTTCCGATTCGCCCTCGCAGGAAGCTCCCGCCACCACCCCAGAGCCTTCGCCTACAGTAACGGTAGATCCTACCCAACCGCCCGACGCGCGGCCCGCAGAATCAGAGGCAGTTGAATCGACGAATGCGGCGCCTGCACCCGTGGCGGCTTCTGATCAGAAAAGGGAAGCCAACACGGCCAAATCGCCGCAGACGAAAATCCACTGGATCGCTCTTTCCGGAAGCTACGAAGACTACCCTTCCGGCGTCTCCTTCGATCCTACCTCTTTGATTCTTGGAGGCGGACCAGGCAAAACCAAGTCGTTCTACAAGCTATGCGAAAATCTGGAGTCGTACGCGAAAGACCCGAATGAATCATGGATTCTATTCGATCTGTCGGATAGCTCCACCTCGATGAACCCAGCCCAGTTGGAGGAATTGGCGCGGCGTATGGAGCTGCTCCGAAAATCTGGAAAGAAAACGGTCGCATGGCTGGAAAGCGCTGACTCCATCGCACTCTCCATCGCCTCGCAGTGCGATCGCGTCGTGCTCGCTGATCTTGGTTCGATCGACTTCCCTTCCGCTTCGATGGAAACCATCTTTTACAAAGAAGCGATGGATCTTTTCGGCGTCAAGGCGTCCGTCGTTCGCGCCGGGGATTTCAAAGGGGCGGTGGAGCCGTACATGAACCCCAAGATGAGCGACCATCTGCGGGAACACTACGTGGCGATGTTGCAGTCGATCAACGACGCTCTGGTCGATCGAATCGCCAAAGGCCGCGCTCTCCCACCTGCCAAAGTCCGCGAACTCCAAAAGCAGCGCATGTTCCTGCCGGAAGAAGCCCTGGCCGCCAAGTTGGTCGACCAACTCGCACCTTACGGCTCCATGAAGTCCACCATGGAACAATTGGTTGGGAAGCCGGTCGAATGGATCGACCCACAAAAGAAACCAAAGAAAGATGTAAGCCTTTTCGAACTGATGGGCAAAATGATGGCCGGCCCAAAGGACATGGGGGGCAAGACCAAGCCCTCAACCATTGCGGTGCTGCACCTGAGCGGTGCGATTGAAGATGGCAAAAAACCAAGCGGTGGTTCCATCGTCTCCGGCCCCACCGTGGAACAGATCCGGAAACTGATCGACGATAAAAACGTGATTGGCGTTGTGGTGCGGATCAACTCTCCCGGCGGCAGCGCGACGGCCAGCGAAGCCATCCGCCAGGAACTCAAGAAGCTGGCAGATACCAAACCTACGGTGATCAGCATGGGAGAAGTCGCCGCGTCGGGCGGCTACTGGATCAGCTGCATCGGGGCTCCCATCCTTGCAGAACCAGGGACGATCACCGGTTCCATTGGCGTCTTCACGCTGAAACTGAGCGCCGGTTCGCTGATGCGTCGCGTAGGCGTCCACCTGGAATCGATCACGCTCGATTCGGCCGCCGGGCTCAATGCCCTCGATCGTGCTTGGGATGATCAAGATGAACAACGGATGCAAAAGTCGATCGATCAGATCTACGACCGGTTCCTCAAGCTGGTCAGCCAGTCTCGCTCACTGCCTGTGGAACAAGTCAAACCTCTGGCCGGTGGTAGGGTGTGGTCGGGAGCTCAAGCCAAACAGGCTGGACTTGTCGATCAACTCGGTGGACTCGATCAAGCCCTGGCCATGGTTGCCAAAAAGGCTGGTGTCGATAAGTACGAGCAAATCCAGAGGCCAGAGCCCTCTGGAGGAATCGACCTGCTGGAACTGCTCGGCGAATCAGACGAAGAGTCGCTCAGAGTCATCACCCAAAGCCCCCAGTGGAGATGGATGAGCCAGCGGGGACTTCCTGCTGGGATCCTGAGCGATTGCCTACAGCAAGCGATCTCCGGCCGCGAGAGGCCGCCAAAGATCTGGGCGATGCATCCTGCCGTCATCCGAGTCCGCTAAATCGCTCTGGAAACCGATCCCAACTACCGACACTCCATTCCCAGATCTTCTGGGGATGGAGTGTTCTTTTTTTCCTATTTGCCTACAAGGCGATCCATTGAAGAGCGCATTTTTTCAGTGCGAACTTTGCCCACCAAATTGCCTTAGGGCCGCTTCGATTCAGGCCGCCCTTCTCCATGATCGTGATGACCATGATCGTGATGACCATGATCGTGATGACCATGATCGTGATGACCATGATCGTGATGACCATGATCGTGATGTCCATGATCGTGATGGCCATGATCGTGATGACCATGATCGTGATCTGCTTTCG
>JBJSWM010000570.1:0-20100 GCA_046085865.1 Pirellulaceae bacterium | reverse complement strand
GCGGGTTTTGCGGTGCTGCGGTTGCAGCGACTCCTGATATTCAATCGATTGGTATCGATGCGGAAGAAAATCTTCCTCTCCCTCCAGGGGTTTTGGGCCTTATTTCCAGTCCCAGAGAACAAAGTCTGCCAAAGGAAGATGCCGATTCGAAGCTTTGCTGGGATCGTTTGCTTTTTTGCGTGAAAGAGAGTGTTTTCAAGGCTTGGTACGGCATCACCAGAGCATGGCTAGATTTCGATGAGTGCACCATTGATTGGTTTCCAAGGACGGGTCTGCGCTCTTGGGGAGGACAGACTTATTCAGGAGAATTCGTCGCGAATTTGGAGAGGTTTTACTCACTGTCCGGTGTTCCTAGTCGTATTTTACAGGGCCGATTCGTGTTCAATCCCAAACATTTGGCATCTTTGGTAGTGGTTCCAAAGCCAGCGCGATCGGCAGTTGTTTTGGAGTAGGTAGTCCAAGTGTTAAGGCTTTCTCGGCCGTATCTGGAGGCGCAGGTAGTTAGCTGAAGTTCCTTCCGAAGGTATCCTGACTTGGTGGGGCGATTTCTTGCCTGTTTTACGTCCTCTCGGTGACGCTTTGGCTTGCCGCGTTGTGGCGCTGTCAGTCATCCTTTCCGGGGGTGGGGCGTGCAGGGGAAGCCCGAGGGTGAAATTGCCGCAATCCCCGATCGCAGCCTGCCAGGATCGCGATAATCTGCTGTAATGACTCATGTCGATTTCGCTGCCATCTGGCGATCTTTGGTTGACTCATGGGGAGGTGTGTTGATGCGGTATCTCAAGTCGTGTTTGGCTGCTGGATGGCGAAACTATCTGGCTGTGGTGCTATTGCTGGCGAATCTGTCAGCGCCCACGTGGGGTTGGCAGGCGGATGGCACACAGCTCCCCAAGCCGGACCCCAAGTTTGAAGGAGTCATCGGCCAGAACTATCGCGACTCTAAGCCCAGTTACCCACTGCCCGTCACGGCTAGACCAGGTAGCCCCAACGTCCTGCTGATCCTCCTGGACGACGTCGGCTTTGGGATGTGCTCCACCTTCGGTGGTCCCGTGACCACGCCGAATCTCGACAAGCTGGCGGCCAATGGGCTGGTCTACAACCGATTCCACACCACCGCTTTGTGCAGCCCGACGCGTGGTGCCCTTCTTGCCGGTCGCAATCACCACTCGATCGCCACCGGGGTGATCATCGAGATGGGGACAGGCTATCCAGGTTACACCGGGATCATTCCGCGCAGCACGGCGTTGGTTTCTCAGATGCTGCGCGACAACGGGTATGCCACTGGGATGTTCGGCAAATGGCACAACACACCCGAACCCGATATCAGTCCTGCGGGCCCTTTTGATCGCTGGCCCACGGGGCTGGGGTTCGATTACTTCTACGGATTCAATCAGGGGGAAACGCATCAGTACTATCCAGTGCTCTATCGCAACACCGTCCAGGTACCCCAGCCTCGGCAGCCGGAGCAAGGTTACCACTTCACTGCCGACATGACTGACGAGGCAATCAGCTGGATTCGCAATGTCCGCGCGGCCAATCCGAACAAACCGTGGTTCAACTACTTCAGCACATCGGGAGTCCATGCGCCGCATCATGCCCCTAAGGCATGGCGAGAGAAGTTTGCGGGCCAGTTCGATCATGGATGGGACCGGCAGCGGGAGCTGACGCACGCCAAGCAACTGGAGATGGGAGTGATCCCCAAGGGGACACGCCTGACGCCTCGGCCTGCCGACGTCCCCGCATGGGAGACTCAGCCCCAGGAAGCTAGGCGCGTCTATGCCAGGCTGATGGAGAATTATGCCGCTTACATGGCCTACACCGATCATGAAGTCGGTCGTCTGATCGACAGCCTGGAAGAGTCAGGGGAACTGGACAACACGCTGATCCTGTACGTCGTCGGAGACAATGGCGCCAGCGCCGAGGGAGGTTTGGAGGGAACCTTCAGTGAAATCGCCAGTCTTCTTGGGGTGCAACTGGGGCTCGAGAGCACCGTTTCCAGGATCGATGAGATCGGGGAAGCCAGCAGTGAACCCCACGTGCCGGTGGGATGGGCCTGGGCGATGAATGCGCCATTTCAATGGACCAAGCAGGTCGCCAGCCACTTTGGTGGCACCCGCAATCCGATGGTGGTGCACTGGCCGAAGGGAATCCGAGCCAAGGGCCAGCGACGCGATCAGTTCCATCATGTGATCGACGTGGTCCCGACGATTCTGGAGGCAGCAGGTATCCCCGAGCCGAAAGTGGTCAACGGCATTCCCCAGAAGCCGATCGAAGGTGTCTCGATGCTCTATTCGTTCGATGATGCCAATGCCAAGGATCGTCGCGCGACGCAGTATTTCGAGCTGGCGACCAACCGCGCGATCTATCACGATGGCTGGGTTGCCTGCAGTCGCTATGGTCTGCCCTGGGTGACCGGAGGGCGCGGGGACGGGTTCGAGCAGGCTCCCTGGGAGCTATATCATGTGGACGAGGATTTCAGTCAGTCGATCGATCTTGCCAAGCAGAATCCGGAGAAGCTGGATCAACTGAAAAAACTGTTCATCGAAGAAGCGAAGAAGTACGACGTCTTTCCGCTGGACCCTCGCTTTTCCGAGCGGATGGATCCGAGGGTGAGAGTTGCAGGTGAGCCAGAGAGTCGCTGGACTTACTTTGGCAACCAAGTATCGCTACCCGAACCGATTGGCCCGCAGCTTTTCCCTTCGCCGCATACGATCACCGCCCAGTTGAACGTGCCGGAGGGAGGTGCTGAAGGAGTGGTGGCATGCGCAGGTGCTTTTTCTGCAGGCTGGACGCTGTTTGTTCAGGACAACCGGCCACACTTTCATTACACCTTCTTTGAGATCGCCGATGTGACAATTCCTGGCACGATCCCGCTGCCCAGCGGCAAGGTCACGCTGCGCACTCAGTTTGTACCTTCCGGAAGTCCTCAGCGCGGAGGAACGCTGAAACTCTTCGTGAACGACCAGCTGGCTGGCGAGGGTGAGCTGAAGCAGACCGCCTTCCGGCATGGACTGGAACCATTTGAAATCGGCAGGGATTCGGTGACTCCCATCTGCCCGGAGTATCGGGGCAAAGGGGCGTTCCCCTTCTCTGGTACGGTCGAGAAGGTGACCTTCGAGCTGAACCGCTAGCCGGTTCAGCGGACTCAGGGGTGTGTATGTGTAGTGAATCCTCTGCGGTCCCCTAGTTTTTCGAAGTCTGGAAGCTGGGAGGAATAGACCACCCAGTGGTCTGCATCGTTCATGGTGGCTCGGCCCAGTCGAATCGGAGACGGAGGATCCGATCGGCCGGAATTGATTCGCACCAACAAGGCGTTTTCATCACCGGGCGATCCCAGGACTTCGAATGTCACGGTCGTAGCTGCTGTCACTGGAAACACGGAGTTTCGTCATTCAAAGTAGATGATTGGAAACTCTTGATGCCCAGCCGCAGCAAGATGGCCCAAGAGGGGAATTCCTTTTGGGCGTTCCTTTGCTACTCAGAACGATCGCAATCGACCAGGGCAAGCCAGTCCGCTTCTTCCTTGCGAACCAGCACGCCAAGTAGCCGCATGTGATGGGACACAAGTCTTACTGGAATCAGTTCGATCACTGAGACTCCCAGCGCCGTCGCCAGTTCGTCGGCACCGCTTCCAGGCTTGTCGAGAAAACGGTCAAAGAGTTTTGCCATCATCTCGTTGGCAGGGCGGAAGGTCCTGTCCATGACAAAGATCCCATCTCTACCGCCGGGACTGCGCGACCGCAATTCGTCAAAGCCATAGGCTGCATTTTTGAGGGTGGTCAGCATCTCACGCGATCGCCACACACCTTCCTTGCGGGCGGCTCTCCGAAGCCGCTCGGTCAACGCGACGCGAAGTACACGCCCCTCGCGGTCGAACGGGTGCAATTCAACGAACGGCTGATCGACGAGTTGGTGTTCGATTGCTTTGACTTTATCTTTTAAATCCTGAAGTTCCATCGGAAACGCAACCTCGCGCAATATCTGATAGCCACTAATCTTGAGAAGATTCATTCGGACGGAGTCGATCGCATCGCTTTGGATCTTTAGGGATGGATGATGTGAATTTGTCCGTTCGATTTGTTTTGAAATCGCCTGCGCCACCCACGCTTTTCGACATTGCGGAAACTGGGATTGGGAAGCAGTGAGTGAATCCATCCTTTCAGAAGAATTAGGTCCAGGGCGTTAGCGGATGCCTCAATTGGAATAAAGTAACCTGCATTTCCATCATTGCGGGAGACCTTGCTGGGTGAGTCATCGACGATCTAGGGTTGGTGCAAATCGAATCTCAATCGCGTCAGCTTTTTCAAGTCCTTGATCTAGTCGACCTAGTACGAATCTGGGGTCAGGCGGTGGAGGCATGGTGAGCGAGACCAGATCCATCGCCATCGACCTACCATCGGCAATAGATGCTGGGCGTTTCGGTTGACATCATCTTCTGAAGCGGACGACCAGACTGCGATTTCCTGGACATGAGAAACGGACCTCAGGAATGAATCGAGGAACGGTCGCTGGTCAATTCAAAAGGGTCCAACGCGAAAATCTGCTTGCCGATCACTCATCTCCTCCGAGTCATCAATCAGTGTTTCGTCGAGATCAAGAATCAGCATCGGTTTTCAAATCGATGTCTCCATGTTTTCAGGACACCGGACACACCGATCGGGTTCACGTTTTTTCGATCCATCTGGTGGGTCGACGATGGGCCGTTCCACGTGCGCCGCGTGGTCGTCCCGCTAGAGTCCTCATGGGGGTATGAAGGCACAAAGAGCGAGCGTGCCAACCTCGAGTCGATGCTACCTTCGCCATCCTATAGCCGGATCGAAACTCCTCTGTTTTGCTGTTACTTTCTTCAGCGACTGACTGTCTATGAAACTGATGGAAAGTCCACTCGGCTCATGGTCGCTCTGAAATGCGGCAGGTGTCTGGTCGGTAGGGAGAGGGTGAAAGTGGACCCTGGAGTGGTCGATGACAGTGGGGTTCAGTCGGGCTCTTTCACTTCGTAGCCCGCGCGCTGGGGGCGCTGGCAGAGGCGCTGTGCTTCGGGATCATCAAGTATGGTTTGCGACGCATCGTCCCAGCGGATGGGACGACCTAGTTGGCATGCGATGTTCCCTAGATGGCAGGCGATGGCACTGGCATGCTGGCTGATTGGATCGGAAATGGTGGGGTTCCCGGAATCCAGCAGATCGAAAAAATTCCCGATGTGATTCTGGATCGCATCCAGCTTCCCGACCCGTTCGGGCCGTTCCAAGTTATCGTGCCCGTACAGACGAAATGCCTCTCGAGGCAGTGGTAGGCTGGAGAGTTGATCGACTGGCGTCCCTTCGAGTGTGCCACGATTGACGAAAAGTCGTCCTTCGGTGCCGGTGAAGAGGATGCCATTGCGTCCCTCGTCCAGCACTTCCATCTGAACACCGCTAGGGAATTCATAGCGCACCCGAAAATCAATCGGCAGGTTGTAGGACTGATTCGACGAGCCGGGCCACTTGGCGGCGGCTTCTACGAGACTTGGCATTTCACCGATGGCCCAAAGCGCGATGTCGATATGATGAGCCCCCCAGTCGGTAAGCTGGCCCCCGGCGTATTCTCGCCACCACCGGAAGGTGTAATGCGATCGTTCTGGGATGTAGGGGGCTTCTATCGCTTGGCCTTGCCATCGTTCCCAATCGAAGTGTTTGGGGACTGGCATCGCGTCGAAGGGCCCGCCCTGCTCGTTTTTCCCCAGGACCACGTCGACGCGCTGCAATTTGCCGATTCGGCCCTGATGCACCATCTCCACCGCCAATCGAAATCGGTGGTCGCTGCGCTGCCATGATCCGACCTGGAATGTCTGTGGGAATCGTTTCCAGGTCTGTAGGATTGGGCGTCCTTCAGCGATGGTCAGCGTCAGTGGCTTTTCACAATAAAGATGCTTCCCAGCGGCCAGGGCGTCGATCGCCATCTTCGCGTGCCAGTGATCGGGTGCACCAATCATCACGACGTCGACCTCAGGTCGACTGAGCAGGTCTCGATAGTCGAGATGGATGGTCGGAGTGCTTCCGAAACTGGCGCGCGCTTGTTCCCGGACGTGGCGATCGACATCGGCGATGGCCACGACATCGCCGAAGGATCTTGCGATCTGTCCGATGACCGTTCCCTGGTAGCGGCAGCCGATCAAGCCGATCCCCGCTCGCTCCGATTTCCAGCGGGGTTTGGCCGAAGCACGCCGCGCCGCGGCCATCGTCAAGGACGCTGCGCTAAAATGCCGGAGCCAGTCGCGTCGCGCCAGGCGCATGGAACTACCTCATCGGATCGCGGGTCGATTCACTTCGGTCAAGCGAAAGCGAAAAAAAGATCGGCTGGCAGATGCCAACCGATCCCTCAAAAAAACTTGTTGCAACAACGATTGTTCCAACGATCGATTACTCGATCGGCAGGATTTCCACGTTGCGGAATTCGACCGCATCGCCATGGCCGGCGAAGCCGAAGAAGCCTTCGGTCAGATCCTTACCAGGGTGTGGCGAGTTTGCCATGTATTCGGTGATCGTCGATAGGTCGGTGTCGAGGATCAAGGTGCCATTGAGTTCGACGCGAATCTTCGATCCCTCGACATGCACTTCCTGAATGTTCCACTGGCCAACCGGGCGGTGGTACCCACGTGCTGCGGCGGCCATGCCGTAGGCGCTGCCGTGGTATTGGCGAGCGTCCAGCTTGGCATATTGGCTGGCGTCGTTGTCGAGCACCTGCAGTTCGCACATGCCGCTGTAGGCAGGATCCCCTTCGCCAGGATATCGGATCGCCAAGCCGTTGTTGCCACCCGGTGGGAGTCGGAACTGAAGTCGTGCCTTGAAGTTCTTGTACTTGTCCTTGGTGAAGAGGACTCCCCCTTTGCCTTCCTTGCATCGAATCGCGCCGTCGACCACTTCGTAGTTGTCGGTGGCACCCTGCCAACCTTCCAGCGACTTGCCGTCGAACAGCGGTCGGTAGCTGGTCTTCGATCCTTCGTTGAGGATCTGGTTGGCTTCGTCGGCTGCGATTTCCCGCAGGTAGATGTTGCGCCAGGAGATCTCCTGACCGTGGGTCTGCAATTGGATCGGTCCCTTGGCAAAAAGCGTTCCCTTGCGGTCGAAGTAGTTTTCCATACGGGCGTGATCGACCACCATTTTTCCGTTCAGCCAAACGCTGCAGCGTTCACCGACCAGTCGGATGCGGAGTTGGTTCCACTGGCCGAAGGGATTGTCGGCCAGAACCAGCGGGTCTTTGCCGGCGGCGCCGGGGCTGTTGTTCCAAAGACCCCCGCTTCCTTTATCGGCACCCAGCTTGAATTTCTCAGGATCGGTGAAATCCCAAATCTGAACCTGTGGGTTGCCTCGCAGGTAGATCCCGCTGTCGGCGCGAGCGACTGTTTTGTACTGGATCAACAGCTCGAAGTCGCCATACTCGGCGTCGGTGGTCGCATAGACCCCTTCGCCGTCGTTGTAGAGCACACCACCGTCGGTCGCTTTCCAATGCTTGGCCAGATCCTCGTTCCAAGCCTTTTTCTCGTCATCGCTCTTCTTGGAAAAATCGCGTGGGTCCAGGTGGGGGCAGCCATGCCAGCCAGCGAAGCTCTTTCCGTCAAAAATCGCCTTGAATCCTTCGGGCGGCGACTGGATCAGGACCTCTTCTGCATGCAGCGGCAGCGTTTGGGTCAGGTTGGTAGCGGCGGCCAGGCCAAGTGCGGTCTGGAGCAGGAAGGAACGGCGGGGGAGAAAGAACATCGGGGGTCAAGCTCCAAAAGGAAACGGGAGGATGGTGGGAGGGAACCAGAAACTTTCGGGCGTTCCCGGAATGGTCAGTTTACTTGCCACGAGGGGTCGTATGCAAAGGGAGAACGGGAAGTTCCATCGGGCTGGCGGGGGTCTGGGATGCCGTGGTGGGGCGTGGGGTTTCTCCGGGATCGACCCAGGCATCGGTGCGGAAGTGTTTGCCGTAGACGCCATAGTCATGGAAGGCCAATCGCTTGGCCAAGCGATAGGCCCAACTTCGCTCTGGGATTTCCGTACCGGGAACGTACTGGGAGCGATGCGGTGTGATTCCTTCCAGTTCGGCCATCACGGTTTGCCGCTGCGTGGTATCGCGGGCTCCATGGCGGCGAGCCAACTCCTGCAGCAGATCCGGCCGTTCCAGAACAACACAGCCTCGGGTATGTTGCGCGACGGTTTCTCGAAAGTCCCGCAGGAACTGACTGTTCTGGAATTTCTCGCGCAGTGGGCGATCGTCATGAATCGACTCGGTCGCCAGCTGGATGATGGGGCATGGTTCGATATCCCCTGCCGGTCCGATGTGGTGCGTAAAGCCGGTGACCGCCGGACAGAGGGCTCGGCCTTCCGCATCGTGATAGGCGTCGATCACGATGATGGGTTTGTTGACGCGCGTGTCGACAACGAACTGTCGGACGCGTCGCAGTTCGTCAGTGTTGAGTGCCAGTTCCGGGGTGCTGTGCGGCCCGACGACTCGATAGACATGGAACCAGCAGTACATCACCCCCATTTCGATCAGCCGGTCGACCCACTTCTCCTGTACGAGTGCGTCGATATTGGTTTTGCAGACGCTGGTGCAGACGCCGGTCATCACCTTGTTGTCGAGGCAATTTCGGAGACCTTCCATCGTCTTGCTGAGCACCCCGTCCTTGCCGCGCCGTTGGTCGCTGACGATCTCGGTACCTTCGACGCTGATCAGCGGCGTGACATTACCGAGTTGGCGGAGCCTTTTGGCGGTTGCTTGGTCGATGAAGTGACCATTGGTAAAAACCTGGAAATAGGCATCCGGATGTCGCTCGATCAAGTCGAGCAGTTCCTTGTGCAGAAACGGTTCGCCTCCAAGGATTCCGAAGAAGGCGTTCCCCATTTCTTTCGCTTGTCGGATGGTTCGGTCGGCGGTCTCCAGGTCGATCTTGGTCTGCTTGGCCGCGACATCCACCCAGCATCCCTGGCATCGCAGATTGCAGGTATTGAGGATCGAAATGTAGAGGAAGGGAGGGAAAAATTCTCCTCGGCGGAGTCTCGCTTTGTGCTTCTGAACACTGCGCAGTCCCTTCCAACCGGCCAGCCATCCAAGCTTCCAAAGGAGCCGCTTGTCGGTTTCCAGCAGCAGCCGTCTGGCCATTCGCAGATACATCGATGCGCTTTCCCTGTTCGCGTCCAGCCGAAGCCCCAGGTGGGGGCGTCTTCCTAATATGTTAGCCGAGCACCTGTCCTAGCGACAGTAATTCCTCGCGTAGGATCGGATAGGGAAGTTCGGGAATCGTCGAGTTGGTTCTTTTGGCAAGATGGATCGCCGCTGCAGCGCTTTGGCCCAGGACCATGAAGACCGGTTCCATGCGGATCGATCCATAGGCGATGTGCGTGGCGCTCAGGGCAACAGGCACCAGTAAATTTTCGCACTGACCGGCTTTGGGAAGCAGGCTGCGATAGCTGATCGGATAGGGTGGAAATCCCCCGACCTGCACATCCCCTTCATTTCGGACAATTCCCTGCGAATCGACATAGCGTTGGACGTTGTGGGAGTCCATCGTGTAGGCAGCCATTCCGACACTGTCTTCCACCCTCTCCTTACCACGGCAGTTCGCTTCGGTCATCCGGTATCGACCCACCATGCGGCGGGCTTCCCGGACGTAAAGCTGCGGCGACCATCCGCGATCCGACTGGAATTCATCTTGGCACAGTCCCCACTGAGCCGCCTGCTGGCGCAGCTTGGTAGGGACGCGAGGGTGATGCACCATTGTCCAGCAGAGTCCCTGTTGGTAATGAAGGTGTTCCAGGTAGATCGTGGCTCGATCTTCATATGTCGCTTCCGGCCACCGGTCGCTAAGCCCGATCGCATCGGTGGAAAATCCGGTGTTGTTGTTGGTATCGGTCTTTCGGTTCGGCATCGGAAGGCTATGCCATGGGAGGATGGGCAAACCTCGTTCGCATTGCCTCAGCAGCAGTTCATAATTTTCGGGGTTGTAGTCGGGGGGGGCCGGGAAGGGGATCTGATTGGTGGGGTCATCGGTCAGGCACATCCGCAGGCAGTAGGCTTGAACATGCAGGTCTCCGGTGCCATCGGGGGCGGGAGTTTTTTCCGGGCTGATCCATCGCAGCAGGCCGCTGGTGGGATCCCCGGGCACCCGATAGCCGCTGATCCCTTCTAGGAACTGGTGCTTGGTGGCCTGTGCTACTTGGAGTCCATTGAGCGACTCACCGTACTCGCTGTTGGCTTCCCGTCCGATGCGGCTTTCGACCCCCGCCAGCGCCATCAGGTCCCCTTCGTAGGTGGCATCGATCCAGGCATCCGCTTCGACCCAGTACCCTGCCTCCATCCGGACGCGGCGAAGATTGCCCGACTCCTTCTTGGCAGCGGCGGTTCGATCGATGGGGGCATGCAGTCGGACCTCGACGCGGGCATCGTCGAGCCACTTCCGAAAAACCTCCGTCGCCACATGCGGCTCAAAAGTCCACTGAGTCGTTTCGCCTGGCTTTTGGTGCGGTCCACGGTACTCGGAGGGTTTCTGTTGACGCCAGCGAGCGGGTTCCTGGTAGGTCTGGAAGATGCGTCGATAGAATTCGCGAGCCATGCCACCGATGGCCGACTTGTTGCCGATATCGGTGGCACCAAGGCCACCGGTGGTCATCCCACCCAGATGCCCCGATGGCTCTAGCACAACACAGTCGACGCCATACTTTTTCAGCTGGATGGCCGCGATCAGGCCGGCCGGGGTCGCTCCATAGATCACCACGCTTCGCCGTTCGATGTTGTCTTCGGGTGGGGCGGCAAGGCATCGAGTGGCGATGGGCCATACGGCGATCGACTGGATGGTTTGGCGGCGCGTCCAAGTCATGATGGTCCCTTCACTTCAACCGTGGCATCATCGAGGCGACTAGGCCGGATCGATGTCAGTTTGGCAGAAGGGATTCGGCGGTGCAAACCGGTGCAGCGCAGATGCTGGGCAGCGAAGGCGATCCGCAGGGCGACCGCGGCGGAATTCTTCAGTGGTTGGCTCTCGCGCCGGTGGCCATTGGCACGAAAACGAGCCTTTTGCAGAGACTACAAGGCTCTCACGGAGTCACAAAGATCGGAGCGAAATAGGCTATGAAGGCTTCCCCCATCTAGCGCTCACTTCTCTCACTGACTTGACGGCTCCGGGAGACATTTGACTCCCGGAGCGATCGACTGAGATCCCGCTGGATGGCTCCAAGGACTAGCGCAGGGACCTATCGTTATCTTTTCAGCAGGTCGCGAATTTCGCGCAGCAGGACAACATCCTCGGGGGGAGGTGGTGGAGCAGCAGCCTGCTGTGACTCAAAACGGGCCTTGGCGGTGTTGATCAGTTTGACTACCAGGAAGATGGCAGCGGCGATGATCAGAAAATCGATGATGGTCTGGAGGAAGGCTAAGAGATTCAGTTCCCCTTCCTTGACTGGCGTTGCATTGAGTTTGGCTCCCCCGGTCAGCATGTTGATTCCCGGCATGACAACATTTTTGACCAGCGAGTCGACAATCTTTCCAAATGCAGCGCCGATGACGACCCCGACCGCCAGGTCGATCACGTTGCCGCGCATTGCAAACTCTTTGAATTCCTTGAGCAGTCCCATCGAAAAGTCTCCTTACAGAAACGAAAACCTGTGGATTCCGAAGAACACTTTATAGCCGAAGTCGCAGCGGTTCTCATCCAGCCTGGGGGCTATGGAACCGGAACGATGAACGAAGGGGTTCGCTGAAATGCCCCTCAGTGCAATGGCCAGTCAGTGCAATGGCCAGTCAGTGCAATGGCCAGTCGGTGCAATGGCCAGTCGGTGCCGAAGGGAAGACAGGGCAAGGCGTCAGGTTGCTTCGGGCGAAGGATTGGTTTTACGACGCCGGATCCAGTTCCCTAGGTCATCGAAGAAGCTATGGAGCACTGGGACGGCCAGCAAGGTTAGAAGGAGGGAGAGGGTTTGGCCGCCGACTGCCAGGACGGCGATGCTGCGCCGTTCTTCGGCCCCTGGGCCGCTGGCGATCAACAGTGGCATCAGGCCGGCGACGAAGGAGATGGTGGTCATGAGGATTGGCCGGAGGCGGTCTCGATTGGCGACCAGCAGGGCTTCCTGCAGCGGCATTCCTTGGCGGCGTAGGACGTTGGTGTGATCGACCTGGAGGATGCCGGCTTTTTTGACGACTCCAAAGAGCACCAGAATTCCGAGAGCCGAGTAGACATTCAGCGTCTCACCGCCCCAGTAGAGGCTGATCAGTCCGAAGGGAACCGACAGAGGCAGGGTCAGGAGGATGGTCAGCGGGTGGATGAGATGTTCAAACTGAGCGGCCAGGACGATGTACATGAAGATCAGGGAGAGGAGGAAGACCCAGCGGAATTCGCTGAGCGTTTTTTCGAGTTCGCGGCCACGTCCCATGACGCGAGTTTCAAAACCAGGAGGCAGCCCCTGTGCAATGGCTTCTTGTTGCAGGGCGGAGATGCGATCGGCCAAGGCGAACTCTTCCCCGGGGGCTCTCGGATCGCTGGTGGCAATGTTGGCGCGTATTGCCACCATGCGCTGGCGGTCCAGGCGATCGATCCGCGCGGGGGCTTCACTGTATCGAAAGTCGACCACATTATCGATTCGCGACAGCGCGATGCTGCGCGACTCCATCGCAGGGGAGACGCCGACGGTGCGTAGCGAATCGGGGGGATTCGATCTTACATAGAGCTGCGAGATGGAATCGATGTCCTGTCGATCGATGCCGACCAGGCGCAATTCGACGTCGTATGCATCGTCGACACTGGCATCGCGATAACGCGATACACGGTCGTCACCTCCCACCGCCACGCGCAGCGTATCGGCGACCTCTCGCACAGAGACTCCCAGGGCTGCGGCCCGCTCGCGATCGATCGATACCAGCAGTTCCGGTTTATCCAGACGCAACGTCGAATCGACATCGACAATTCCCGGAATCTCCTTGGCTCGCTGACGCAGATGTTCGCTGAACTGACTGAGTTGTTGGACGTCGGGGCCTGTGACCGTGAAGTCGATATCGACATTGGGTCCTTGACGGAGCGACGAGAGGTTGCGTACGGAGGCGCGCACGTCGGGGACTGAGCGGAGTAGGCTGCGGATTTCGTCCATCTTCTGACGCTGGCTGAAGTTGCCTCGCCAAGCTTCCGCCGGATCTCCCTTCAGCAGACCGTGCCACAGACGTTCGAACGAAAACGTCCGTTCGGCCGCATCGGTCAGTCGGACGTAGATGCTGCCTTGATTGAGCCCACCGAAGCCGCGGGAGCCGACCGTAGTCAGCATTAGCTGAACCCCATCGACATCCTTCAACCGCGACTCGGCCAGTTCCATCACGGCATCCATCGAAGGCAGATTGGCACCTTCCTTGGCATTGATCGAGACTTCAAACTCCGCTTCGTCGACATTGGTTGGAATGTAGTCCTGTTTGACCCAGCGGTAGAGCGGGATGTTGGCGGCCAGGGTGGCCAGGCAGATCGCCAGCGTCAGCCAGCGGTAGCGAAGCGACCAGCGTAGGCTGAGCATGTAGGCGGATTCGATCCATCCGTAAAACCCGCTTCGCGATCCCTTTCCTTTGGCTTGCTTGGGGAGTTTCTTCAGCAGCAGACTGCACATCATCGGCGTCAAGGTAAAGCTGATGAACATCGAGATGAGAATGGCCACCGCTGCCGTCACACCGAACTCGTACAGCATGCGGCCAGTGACGCTGGACAGAAAGGAGACGGGGAGGAAGACGATCACCAGTGAAAAGGTGGTGGCCAAGACTGCCAGTCCGATCTCACGAGTCCCCAGGATCGAGGCTTCGAAAGGATCCATCCCTTTTTCTTCGATGCAATGAAAAATGTTCTCCAGCACGACGATGGCGTCGTCGATCACCACACCCACCATCAGCACCAGGGCCAGCATGGTGACGTTGTTGAGCGTGAAGCCGAAGGCCTTCATGAAGGCGAAGGTGGCGATGATCGAGGCGGGGATGGCAACGGCGGCGATTAGGGTCGAACGCCAGCTGCGCATGAAGAGGAGCACGGTGAGGCAGGCAAGCAAACTTCCGGAAATCAGGTGGGCTTCGATTTCGTGGAGAGCCGCGAGGATGTAGCGTGACTGATCCTGAAGAATGGTCACCTGGACATCGGCCGGCAGCAGTTGTCGGCACCGATCGAGTCGGCTCTTGACCGCTTCGATCACCTCGACGGTGTTCTCCCCCGACTGCCGCTGGATCTGGAGCACGACGGCGGGCTGGCCATCCAATCGCGCAAGCGTTCGAACCTCTTTCGTTTCGTCGACCACCTCGCCCAGATCGGCAAGCCGCACCGGGACACCTTCGATGGTATCGACGACGAGGTTTGGGAATTCTCTGGCGTCGGCGACGCGTCCCAGGGTGCGCATCGACCGCTCGCGAAATCCTTCGTCGACGCGGCCGCCGGGGACTTCGGAATTCTGCCGTTCGATCGCATCGCGGACCTGCAGGATGGAAAGCTGATGGGCAGCCAGCCGTTTGGCATCGATCTCCACCCGAACGGCGCGTTCGGCAGCGCCCGAGATCGTCACTTGGCCGACCCCTTTGGCAGACTCCAGAACCCCTTTGACGAAACGGTCGGCGAGGAAATAGAGTTCGCGTGCGGTGCGGGGTCCCGACACGCTGATGCTCATGATCGGCGATGATTCCGTATCCTGCTTGGTGATGATCGGTGGATCGACGTTCTGCGGAAGTCGGTTGAGGACCCCAGCGACCGCATCGCGTACGTCCTGAACTGCTGCATCGATGTCGCGGTCGAGCCCGAAGGTTAGGATGACAAAAGAGGAGCCATCGGAGGAGATCGAACGCAATTCTTCGATACCGGCCACCGTGGCCACCGCATCTTCGATCCGCTGCGAGACTTCGGACTCCACCTCCTGGGACGCAGCTCCCGGATAGGAAGTTCGGACGCTGACGGTAGGAAGGTCGGTGCGTGGAAAGCGGTCGATCCCAAGCTGTGGGAAGGCGACAACCCCCGCCACCACCATGGCAGCGACCAGCATCAGGGCGAAGACTGGGCGGCGAACGCAGATTTCAGCGAGCCAATACATGGGGTGGGGACCTCAGCCAGTCGCAGGTTAGGGAGTCGCAGGTTTCTGAGTGACCGCCGCATCTGGGGCTTTATTGGTGGTTGCCTCATAAATGCCTGGCTTCCCATCGATCGCTCGCTTGAGCAGTCGATCCCCTTCGGAGATACCTGCCAGCACTTCCCATCGATCCTCGATTCTTCGCCCAAGTTGCACTGGCTGCTCCAGTACCTTCCCATCGACGATCTTCCAGACCTTGTCGACGCCAGCGAATCGAACGATCGATTCAGCGGGGAGAACCAGGCTGGGTACCTGTTCGTCGAGAACCACCTGAGCTTCTGCGAACAGCCCCGTAGGCAGCGATCCATCCTGGTTGTCGACCTCTGCTTCGAAGAGCAGCGACCGGGTGGCTGGATCGATGACGGGACTGATGCGCGTGACCTTGACCTCTCTTGGCTGGTGCCCCAGATCGAGATCGAGGTGAACGCGCTGTCCAACGGCTAGCTGGTGTGCGTAACGTTCTGGAACAGAAGCGCGGAATCGCAGAGGATGGTTGCGAACGACGGCCACCAGCTGCTGGCCGGCGGTGACAAAGCTCCCTGGGGCAGCCATCCGCTCCCTCACGATGCCGCGATAAGGAGCGACGGTTTCCGTCTCCTTCAGTCGTTGACGGGCGATTCCCAGCTGCGCGGTCTGGACGCTGATGGTCGCCATTTTTTCGCGGACGTTGTTCAGCGACGAGGCATAACGAGCCTCCGCCACTCGCTCTGCCGCCTCCGCCACTTCCAGATCGGTGGCGCTGATGGCATCGGACTGCGACAGCTTTCGCAATCGCTGAACCGCCGATTTGGCTTCGTTCCATATGGCGTTCGCTTCGCGTACCGGCGGTGCATTTTCCGGACTTAGCTTCTCGACCGGATCTTCCGGCTTGAGTCCCACGGCCGAACGAGCCTGCAGCAGTTGGGCCTCGGCCTGTTCGACCTGAAGTTGGTAGGGTTGTGGGTCGAGTCGCACCAGGACTTGGCCCTGCTCCACGACATCCCCTAATTCCACCAGCACTTCCAGAACCTGCCCCGGAACTCTCGCGCCAACCGTCGTCACTTCATCCGCCCAGAGCGACCCTTGAGCTCGAACCACATTGGGGAATCCCGTGCGTTCGATCACCCAAGATTCTCCGGTGACGCTGGCCAGCGGGACGGCGGGTTTGGACGGTTTTGCCATCTCCTCTTGGCGGCTGCAGCCTGCCAGAACAACCATCAGCAGCAAGAGTGCGACACTCCAGCCAGCTTGGTCGGGAGAGCTGATGGGCTGTTTCCGCCGACGGATCGGCAGTAAGTACGGAGAATTCATCGATCTTTTCGGGTGGGACGGCGGGGAGAGGGATCCAGGGAACATTTTCCCGATCGACTGGTCTTTTAGTGTACTCTGTCGGGAATTCGTCGCTATCCTTCCCCTCGCTTGGGACGTGGGTTTGATTGGCAATTCATCGGCTTACGCGATGCATCCGCGGTGGAAAAGTCTCCCTGAGCGGACGCTGCTACTGGAGCGACCGGTCGGCAGCAAGCCATCACAGGAGGCATCGTTACGATAAGATGGTTCCAAAATAGGGCGGCGGTTCCATCGTCTGGGACGCTTGTCTCCTAGGTTCCGATGGCGGATCGACCTACGGGCTGCTTTATCCCTTCCATCGATGGTTGTGAATTCCGGAGATCTTGGCATGCGTTCCCTCGATGATGGATTGAAGACCCTTGCGCGCATCGCGCGAGTATTCCCGTTGCTGCTTCTAGCCAGTTGCATGATGGCATCCGCGGAGGGACAGGAAGTGAAAATCCGGCCACCCAATTACGACGAATCGAAAGTGCCGCAGTACACCCTGACCAGCCCGCTAGCCGGTCCGGATGGCAAGCCGATCGAATCGGTTGGCCAATGGTCCGGCCAACAAGAGTATCTAGTGAAACTGCTGGCGACGCATGAGTACGGCTTTGCGCCCCAAGAACTTCCCAGGGTGGAGGCAAAGAAGGTCGAAACCGGAATCGAGCATGAAGGGACGGTGCGTCGCGAGCAGTGGGAGGTGACGCTGACGCGGAACGACCGAAGCGTGGTGATCGACCTGCTGCTGTACCTGCCTGCCGGCAAGCCAGCGGTTGGCTGTTTTGTCGGATTGAATTTCCGAGGCAACCACACCGTCACCAAAGCACCCCAGGTGCGGTTGCCCAAGGGCTGGGTACCCAACGATACGGGAGCCGTCGAAAATCGAGCTGCCGAGGGAGGTCGTGGCGAATCGATCGCTAGGTGGCCGATCGCGCAGATCGTCGGGGAACGGCACTTTGCCGTCGCCACAGCGTATTGCGGCGATATCGACCCTGATTTCGACGACGGATTCACCAACGGAGTGCACTCGTTGTACCCGGAGTTCATCCCCGATGACGCTCACCCGGATCGCTGGGGAACGATCAGTGCCTGGGCTTGGGGAATGTCGCGGATGGTCGATGCATTGGAGAAGCATCCTGACCTTCAGTCGAAGCCATTTCTGGCGATAGGGCACTCGCGACTGGGAAAGACGGCGCTCTGGGCGGGGGCTCAGGATTCCCGCATGGCGATCGTCTATTCGAACAACTCCGGATGTGGCGGTGCGGCACTCAGCAAGCGAGCTTACGGGGAATCGGTGGCCCGCATCAACCAGGTCTTCCCTCACTGGTTCTGTCGTAATTTCCGGCAATACAATGACCGCGAAGAGTCGCTTCCGATCGATCAGCATCTCTTGATCGCAGCGATCGCTCCCAGGCCGGTCTACATCGCTAGCGCCACCGAAGACCAGTGGGCCGATCCGTTGGGTGAGTACCTGAGTGGGTGGTATGCCGCACCCGCCTATGAACTGCTGGGCCAGAAGGGGCTTCCTTCGCCGAAGTTGCCGGAGGCATCGCGTTCGGTCGGTAGCCGAGTGGGGTATCATCTGCGGGTTGGCAAGCATGATATTTTGCTGGAAGACTGGAATCATTTTGCCGACTTTGCCAGCCGCTGGTTGGGGAATCCCTGAGCGATCCATCGATCGAATGCAGCCAGCGACCTCCTGGGGGATTCGGTAGGGTCGACGAGAACACGACGACCTACCAGAGCGATGGGACAGCTGTGGCGAGTCAGCCAGGATGGAATGGATGAGACGCAACGAAATGGGGATGGGCAACCGAAGGTTTTCTTGCGCGACGGATGGGATTGCGATGAATCGAAGGAACCGATCGGGCCATGGGCTGGCTGTTCTGTGGATGACTGTCCTGTGGATGTCTGTCGTCACAGGCTATGGCTCGGCATGTCTGGCGCAGGAGGAGCCGTCAGGGGCTGACACGCAGGAACAGGTGGCTGGCTGGGTCGCTCAGTTGGATGCCGATTCTCTGGAAAAGCGGGAGGCGGCCGAGCGGGCGCTGGGGGAATTGGGTCCGGCGATCCTTAGCCAACTACCTCCGATCGATGACGCGATGGCACCCGAGATGCGGATCCGGCTGGAGCGACTTCGGGAGCAGCTGGAGGCCAGGCGCGTCAGCCAACTGGTGAGTCCTACACGGATTCGGCTCGCGGGCAGTTATCCCTTGCGCGAGGTGATTGAACAGTTGCAGGAGCAGTCGGGGAATTCGCTACAGATTCCCGATGAGCTGCCGGATCGCAAGATGGAAGTCGATTGGCAGGATGAGCTATTTTGGAAGGCGCTTGATCAGTGGTTGGATGAAGCCGGGATGGACATCCCTCCCTTCGTCTCGGTGGAAGCTGGACTGCCGATTCGCGCGAGGACGGCGGGGGCGCCTCCCCGGTCCGGACGCGCCGCTTATGCCGGTCCTTTTCGTGTGGAGTTGGCAGAAGCGATGGCGGTGCATCATGTCGCTTCCCCATCGCAGTCCCGTTGGGAATGGAAAGCATGGTTCAGCTGGGAGCCACGTTTGAAGCCTGTTTTTCTCCAGTTTCCGATGCGCAAGCTGGTGTTGGAAGCCGCCGATGGAACATCGCTGCAGCCAGCAGCACCCGATGCGTCGCCTGAGTACCAGCCGGCTCCCGGCGCCAACCAACTGGAAGCGGTATTTGCCTTCGCGCGTTCAGGCGCTGCATCCCTCCCGGAAGGCGCGCTGAAGATGCGAGGCACCTTCCAGACAGCCCTGCCCGGCGAAACGGTGCAGGCAACGATCGATGCTCTCGATGAACCCGGTCGGAAGGTGGTGCAGATCGGGAATCTATCGGTGAGTGTTGATCGCATCCGGAAGAACGGAAAACTTTATGAGATCAACGCCAGGATTCAATTGCTACAGGCACAGCAGACGATGGAATCGTTTCGCAGTTGGGCGATGAACAACGAAGCCTATCTTCTGGGGCCGGAGGGGGAGCGACTGGAGAATGTCGGCTGGCAGACCACCAGCCTGAGAGGAACAGAGGTGGGGCTATCGTACCTCTTCGATCTTGCCGATGGTCCGAAGGATCATCGCTTTGTTTACGAAGCGCCGGGGGCGGTTGCCGAATTAGGGCTGGACTGGGAAATCTCCGACGTACCCCGTCCTTAGTTTCGCTCTGTGGATGCCGGCCGATTGCATTGGCGATCCGCCCTCCTACTTGGACTCATACTCGAAAAAAGTAGACTGCCTACCGACGATTGGTTGTGGTGTGTTCGCCGACGGGTGGATCCTGTCGCAAACCGCAGTCGCAAGCGATCGTCTTCCTGTTCCAAGCAGTTCCATGATCGACGACTGAGTCGCCAAGCCTGCGACTGAAGGAATCATCCCAAGGTCTTCAGAGCGGTCTGCATGCCGATCAGAGATCGGGCGGTGTGGTAGCCGCATTTCCATGCGTTGAGTTTCTCACTGGGGCCCTCGGGTGTCCCTTCCGCATCGGTCTGCCAGAACCATCCGCCAAGGTTGCGATCGACGCTGTGCTGGGTGACAAAACGCCAGAGTTTCTGGAGCGACTTTCCATAGCGATCCTCGTTGGCGTGCAGGCGCGCATGCAATCGGGCCAGGGCATGCAGCCCCTCCGCCTGAGCCCACCAGACCTTCGCCGTATCGATAGGACTTCCAAAGACCTCACCTTGGTCGTAGAAACC
>JBJSWM010000569.1:0-4665 GCA_046085865.1 Pirellulaceae bacterium | reverse complement strand
TGCCAGATGCTCCGCAGGATCGCGATATCTCAAGCAGTATTCCTGTTCGCTTGGGCAGAAGACGCGATCCAGAAAAGGTTCCCTGTGCTTCTCCAACATTCCGGCGATCCGTCGACAGGCGATCAGGTCGGTTCCGATCGCCACAACGCCCGCACCCTTGGGAATCTCCATCCTGCCAGCCTCTCGAATCTTGCTCTACTTGCGTCCAGGTGGCCCCAAGCGATGCCGGCCTAGCCCACAAGCCTGCTCGGCTCTCGAAAGGACACGCGACGCCACCTCTCTTGCCCGCTCCGCACCCGCCTTCAGAATCGCTTCCACCTGCCCCGCATCCGATTCGTACTTGGCTCGTCGCTCCCATGCCTTGGAAAAGAAGGCCTCGGCGGCATCCGCCAGCAGCTTCTTCACTTCGCCATATCCAAATCCTCCACGCCGATAGAGCGCCGCCAGCGACTCCACCTCCGATGGACTTGCCATCAGCCGAAACAGCTGGAACAGATGATCCGACTCTGGATCTTTCGAGTCTTCCATTGGCCGGGAATCGGTGCTGATTCGCATGATCATTTTGCGCAGAGCTTTGGGGGATTCAAACAACGGCAAGGTGTTGTTGTAGCTTTTGCTCATCTTCTCCCCGTCGGTTCCGGGCACCTTGGCGGCTCCTGGCACGACGCGTCCTTCGGGGAGCAGAAACACCTCGCCGTAATGCGCATTGAAGCTGCGAGCCAGATCGCGACAGACTTCAATATGCTGCAATTGATCTTCTCCCACTGGAACCCAATGAGCGTCGTAGGCCAGGATGTCGGCGGCCATCAGGACAGGATAGGTGAAAAGCCCCGCATCCGCGGAGATTCCCTTCGCCTTCTTGTCTTTGTAAGCATGGCATCGCTCCAACAACCCCATCGGTGTTCCGGTCATCAGCAGCCAGCAGAGCTGCGAAACCTCCGGGATATCCGACTGCACGAAAAGCGTCGCCTTCTCTGGATCCAGTCCCAGACTGAGCAAGTCGAGGGCAGCGTCCCAGATGTAGCCCTGCAGAGTCGATGGGTCGCGTACCGTGGTCAGTGCGTGAAGATCGGCGATGAAGTAGTAGCCTTCGTGCGACTCCTGCAGGTCGATGTACTGTCGAATCGCTCCAAAATAATTTCCCCAATGAAACCGCCCGGTTGGTTGAATCCCCGAAAGCACCCGCATGCGTCACCTCTCCCCTAGAATCGTTCCTCGCCAGCAGACGGTGGCGATGCTTAGCCCTGGCCTCATGGCGGACGGTCACGGTTTCAACGACCCCACCACCTCGCGAAGCGACCGACAGCCTAAGCTAGCCACCGCTTCCGGCAATCCCTCCACGCATCGCAAGGCAGCCTGGGGATCGTAGTAATTGACGGTGCCAAGCTGCACCGCAGAAGCCCCCGCTACAAAGAACTCCATGCAGTCATCCAGCGTCGCGATGCCGCCAATCCCAACCACGGGTATCTTGACGCGACTGGCCACTTGGTAGACGCAGCGCAACGCGATCGGCTTGATCGCCGGACCGCTCAGTCCCCCCAAGCGGTTGCCAAGAATCGGCGATCGCTTGCGCCAGTCGACCGCCATCCCCAGCACGGTATTGATGCAACAGACCGCATCCGCACCCCCATCTTCTGCTGCCTTGGCGATTTCGGCGATCTGAGTCACGTTGGGAGTCAGCTTCACCAACAACGGAAAGCTGGCAACCCGCCTGACCGACGACACTACCTCATAACAGCTCTGCGGATCGGTTCCGAAGTCGATCCCGTTGGCCACATTCGGGCAGCTGATATTCAGCTCCACAGCGGGCATGCCCCCCGCCTCTTCCAGCTGACTTGCCAGGGCCACAAAATCGTCTCGACTTTTGCCCGCCACACTGACAATCACCGGCACTTCCAACTGCCGAAGGTAGGGCCAATGCTTGGCCAAAAAGTAGTCGATACCGTCATTGTCCAGGCCGATCGAATTGAGCAATCCTGAAGCAGTCTCCACGGTCCGCCATGGTTTGTTTCCTGGACGTGGATCACGAGTGATCGTCTTGGGAAGAATCCCTCCCAACCGCTTCATATCGACCCAAGGCTCCATCTCCCGGGCGTAACCAAAGGTCCCCGAAGCAACTAGGATGGGGTTAGCCAATTGCAGGTTGCCGATCGACATGGTGAGGTCGATCGAGCGATCTACGGGGTCCGTTTGTGGAGTCATCATTCTTTTTCAGCACAGCCGTCGCCGTACCGCCATCAGCTTCTGGCCGAACCTTTGGCCAGTTCCATGGCCGCCTGAATGATCCCGACAAACGAATCGACTTGGAGACTGGCGCCGCCCACTAAAGCCCCGTCGACATTCGGCTGCTCCAACAGCGATTTGGCGTTCTCTGCCTTAACACTGCCGCCATACTGAATGACTACCGACTGGGCTATTTCCTTGCCAAACGTTTCGGCCAGCCATCGGCGAATCGAACCATGCACTTCTTCCGCTTGCTGCGGTGTCGCCGTTCGGCCAGTCCCGATCGCCCAGACCGGTTCGTAGGCGATCACCGTGCCGGTCATCTGCGAGGCGCTCAAGCCACCAAGGCTTTCCCGGCACTGCGTCTCGATCACCTCACCCGTCCGCCCTCCGTCACGTTCTTCCAGGGTTTCACCAACGCAGACGATCGGCGTCACCTGATGTTGATGAGCCTGCAGCGCTTTCAGATGCACCTGAGCACTCGTCTCCCCCATGCCGTGCCGCCGCTCGCTGTGCCCAAGAATCACCATCTTGCATCCCAAATCGACCAGCATCCCTGCACTGATCTCTCCCGTGTACGCCCCATCCTGATGCTCGGACATATTCTGAGCCGCCAGGGTCAGGGAGTGGCCTCGGATTGCAGCCCCGACATCATGTAGGTAAACGCTAGGAGGACATAGAACGACTTCCACTCCATCGCTTGATTCACATCGATCCAAAATGCCATGGGTGAGCGCCAAACAGCTGTTGCGGCGCAAGTTCATCTTCCAGTTCCCAGCAATGATCCGTCTGCGCATCGACTACCCCTTTGGCAAGCTGTTCGCCTCTCCATGCCCCAACGTGTCGAAATCGTCCACGATCCCAGGGGGCTCCCTTGAACCAACACCCTTAGAGCATATCGACGACGAAGAATACCGTCGACCCAACTCCTGCCCAAAGCCGCTCACAACCATCGATTTTCCAGGAGATCAGCGATCCTTGATCGGTCACTCGCCCTCGGAAGGATCTTCAAGAAAGGCTCGCAGGGACATCCAGATCTTCTCCAGCACCTCGCGATCGGAATCGGGACGTCTGGGGGCTCCAGGATAGGGCTCGCAAGTCGCAGCCCAGCCTCTTAGATGCAGAAACATCGCAGCGGAATGCCGGTAGGCAGGAACAGGTGGTCGGAAAGTGAATGCCCCCAGGTACTGCAGCCAGTCGTTCAGCGCGATCGCCCTCCCATCCTTTTGCTGCCACCAGCGATCACGCAGCGCAAACAGGTCAGGAGCCATTGTGCTGAGCCCCAGCAGGTAATCACTGCCATAGAAAACCATATCGATCGCCAAGTCATTGCCGGTCAACAGCTGGAACTCTGGACGCAACCGATCGCGACTGGCAAGCCGCTGCCACTCGCTGCTTCGATCCAGCGACGAATGCTTCGCCCCCACACATCGCGAGTTCCCAAGCAACTCCTCAAAACCTCCCAGGGACAAAACTCGGCCGTAGGGAACAAACATCGTCCCCAGTTCAAAAGCCAGAAATCGTCCTTCATCGTCCCCCAACTGGCGATGGCACTGAAGCCATTGGGATTCGGTCAAACCTCCCCAACCATGGCTTGGGAAGAGGATCGGCAACCCTCCTGAATCGCGAACCTGAGCCATCCCTTGGGCAACAAGACTCTGGTTCAATCGATCACCCGCTTGGTCCTCGACAAAAACCCCAGCGACAAACGGTCTTCCCTCGGCCAGTTCCTGAGCGCGTCGAAGGACCTCCGACCTCTGGGAAGATTGCAGCAGTTGAACGTAACCGGTATCCATGTTGACGGCGGGAGTCAGTCCACTATCCCACGTCCGCTGCAGATGCTTGGTCCATGCCTCCCAGTCGATCGTCCCGCCGCCATCGATCGGCAACAGAATGGCCGACATCCCCTCGATGGAACGTCCAACTCGCCACTTGGGCAACTCGATCATGACAACCTCCTCTCGCCGCATCGGCTCATGGCAGGACCACCCTCGGCCGCTCTCCAAGACAGCCCCCGGCATACCATCGTTCGAGCTTATCTCTCAGATCGCCCATCGCCTCAAGCACCCCGGGAGCTCGCGAATGCACCTCATTGCATTGCCAGCTGTCCTCGGGTGTCACGAACAGCATCCCTGGTTCATCCTCTTTGGATCCGCCACTTCCTGACCCCCTGGTCCAGACCGCAGACCAAGGGTGCGCCAGCAGCGATTGGCCCAGTTCGGAGTCGATCAGCACCGAGGAACGGCATGGGTGGATGCGGGAACTTGCTTCCAAGTCCAGCGGAAGCGAATCGGCTGGAAATGCCATCTCCCTCGACTTCTCTGGGAGCATCCATCGCAAGGTCTGATGGTACAGATCGGTGCACTGCGTCCAGGTCGCACTGCGACGTCCCAGCGGCAGACCACGCGGGGGATAAAACACCAGCGGTACGGAATACCGTTC
>JBJSWM010000568.1:0-3975 GCA_046085865.1 Pirellulaceae bacterium | reverse complement strand
CGACATTGAGATCCAGGAAGTAGCGGCAGATAAGGGATATCATTCGACAAAAGTCTTGAACACACTGCCGGACCAGACGAACCATCGGACCTACATTCCCGAACCGAAGGTTCCGGGTGGAAGGAACTGGATTAGATACAGCAGCAAACAGAGGAAGGCGGCGGTCAACAATCGCAGACGAGCCAGAGGGAAGAAGGGCAGCTAGCGCAGTTGCTCCAGGCGACGAACCGTCTGGCGGAAGCCGAACCGCTGATGCGACGTCATGTCGAAATCTTTCTTAGGTTCACGCAGGCGACTGGGCACCCGCATCCAAACCTGCAGAACGCACTAGTTAACTACTCGCAACTATTGCAAGCGATGGGCCGCTCTGAAACTGAAGTCCTTCAGGAACTAAACGTCCTACTGAGCCAATATGGTCTTTCACCAGGTGGGCCGAGTCGCCAATAGCTTCAGAATCCACCTTCGCACGGAGCAATCGAACAGGTCGATCCGACTTTGTCGTGGGTTGCGATCGCTTCACTGCCGCGACTGCTGAAATGCCGTTGGCCACCGCACCCATAGCACCATCCCTAAGGGGGGGAACCGACGAGGAACGACGAAGCGGGGAAGGGGGAGACGGTATGGGTCCGTTGGACCAGACTGAGTTGCAATGGAAAGAGAGGAAAGAAAATGCCCTCCCGGCCCTCCCCGCTCGTTCCTCGCGACTCTCCCAAGGGGAGGGTGAGATCCAATCGCACGCCATCCCATGGGGAGGGTGAGTTCCAATCGCACGCCATCCCATGGGGAGGCTGGAGGCCGTCTTCCCAACACTCGATTGAATGCTACGAAGGAGAACGACCTCGGAGTGGTCCACTCCTTTGGACCACTCGCCAACCGGTTTCCCAAGGAAGCTCAGTTCGCTTTCTCTTGAAATAGAAGCGGCGCGAACTCTTTCAGGCTGCGGCGCCACGATTGCCATTCGTGCGCGGTTTCCGGAGACAAATAGTAGTGCGCGTTGATTCCCATCGACTTCAGCTGCACGACACTCTCCGCCGGATTGCCACCACGACGAGGCTGCCCTCCGGAGACCTCTTTGCTGCCATAGCTTACGAAAACCAGCGACACTTTGTCCTGGAATCCCGCTGTCGATTCCACATCCTCTTTGCTGATCGTGGCACCGCTGAATAGACCGATGTGCGAGAACTTATCGAGGTGCTTCAGAGTGATCAGCCTAGTCTCCATGCTCCCCATCGACAAACCAGCCATCGCGCGATTGGGCTGATCGACCAGCGTACGAAAATGAGCATCGATGTACGGAACCAGTTCCTCGACAAGCACCGTCTCAAATGGGCGAATGTCGAAGTTCCGAAGCCCACCCATCCGGACGTCGTTCGTCATTCCATAGGTCATCACAACGAGGAATGGCTTGCACTTGCCTTCAGCAATCAGATTATCCATGATCCGACCGGCATGCCCTTGAACACTCCACCCATACTCGTTCTCCCCCCAGCCGTGCTGAAGATAGAGCACCGGATATCGCTTCTCCTGATCCGCATCGTAGCCAGGCGGCGTATACACAAACGCGCGACGTTCGGTGTTGGTGCTGTTCGAGTGAAAGTAAACTTCCCGAACCTGTCCGTGTGGAACATTCTTCAGCTCGTAGAACTCCCGGTCCTCTGCCGGAATCTCGATACCGCTTCCCCACCGCATCGCACCGAAGTAAACCATGCTGTTGGGGTCCGGCACGTTGGCTCCATCAATCACTAGCTCGTAGTAGTGGAACCCTTCATCCAGCGGACGCGAGTAACCGATCCACGCGCCGTCGTCGCCTCGCACAAATTCCGTGCTATCGCGGAACGTCGTCGAAACGCTCTTCGCCTCCGGTGCAACCACACGGAATTTGATGCGACCCTGCGAGTTGACCTGCGGATATTCCTTGCCAGGCTGATTGGTCGATGCGGGCTTGAAATCGTCGACGATTCCCTCCGGCGTCCCGCCACTAGGCATTGGCACCACGGCCGCCGATTTGGCAACATCCTGGGAGTCGTGCTGGAAGACGTGCTGCGCAAAGTGGTAGAGGTTATTCCGCCAGTGCGTCGGATCATGCCCATGGGAATCGACATTCCAGATATGAGGCACTCCCTGCTCCTTCAGATACTTCTGCAGTCGCTGACTGATCCGAATCAGTCCATCTTTATTGCCGCAGGACAACCACAGCAACTTCAGTTGATCCTTCGCCTTCTGGACATCGGGAATCAGTTCCTCGGGCGACTTGGTATTGGGGGCTGACGAGAAGCCTCCAATCCATGCAAAAGTGTCCAGGTTGGTCAAACCAAAATTCAGCGACTGGCCGCCGCCCATCGAAAGCCCGGCGATGGCGCGATGCTGCCGGTCGGACTGCACCGAATACTTCGCTTCGATCGCAGGAATGACATCTTCCAGAAGATCTTTTTCGAAGACAGCAAAGGCGGGAGCTGCGGCCATCACGTTCCCCTCGGCCCGATCATTCTTCTGGGCTCGGCCGTTAGGCATCACCACAATCATTGGCACCGCTTTCCCCTGCGCGATGAGGTTATCCAGCAGCAGATCGGGCGTCGCAAATCGTTGCCACTCGGTTTCATCCCCGCCGATTCCATGAAGCAAGTAGAGCACCGGGTAGCGTTTTTCCGACGAGTATCCAGGAGGTGTGTAGACATTCAGATTCCTGGTGGTGCCGACCGTCTTTGATTCGTACTGGATCATTTCCAACTTGCCGTGCGCAATCCCCTCCTGCCTGTCGACGATGCTGCCCGGCGGATCCTCGAAGACCTGCTTGTCATCGGGCCCAAGTTCTATGGGACCACCAAACCCTCGCGGCCCCTGTGGGCCTCGTTGAGGTGCCGCGCCGGCCGGTGCTTCCTGAGCCGATAGCTGGAGCGGTGATAAAGAGCAGAAGATGGAGCAGCAGAGGACAAGTAGAGTTCTCATCGAACGCACCTCGATCGGGAAACGATCTTTCAAAAGAAGTTTGCCTAGGAACAACGTCATCTTAGAAAATAAAAAACCGTTCTACAAGCATTTCGTGCGTATACGCACGATTTTTGAATCGCTTCCTGGAATCGTCTTCGCCGACTATCATCGAGAAGTTCTCTTGGTGGTGTTAGGACTCTTTTTTTGGGTGACTTGAGAGCGGTGTTTTCATGGGAGAATCGATCGCAAGCGAACGTGGACTGCCACTGGCACTTCGGGCAGCGTACATGGCGCTTCACCGGAGCACCGAAGCGGCATTCGCGGAGCATGGTGTGACCGCCGATCAATTCGTCTTGCTGCTGGCGCTGCAGGAAAACCGGTCGTTGACGCAGCGGGAGTTGGCCGAGCGGATTTGGTCCGATTCCAGCACGGTTCGTGCGATGCTGGTGCTGCTGGAGAAAAATGGCTACCTGAAGAGAACCAGCCATCCAGCGGATTCCCGTGCCAAGACGGTGGAGCTTACGACTGAGGGGAAACGCAAACTGAGAAAGCTGTGGAAGGTTGGGCAGGCGGTCCGCGATCGGATGTATTCGAGCCTATCGGACCAGGAGGCCCAGCGGTTGATCAAATCCCTGCAGATAGTCGCCGGTTCGCTCGCCAGCAATCGCCGCGATCCGCTATAGCTCGAGGGCAAAACGTCCAGTCTCCAAAATGAGTTCCTGAACCAGACATGCGGTTCGCTTCCCTGCTTTCGCCCGATCCTAGCTTGGGGAATTGGGGCCCCAACGATCCACACGCCCCTTGCCCCCTGGTCCGATCGATTCGGTCGCGCCGGCCATGCGTCTGTGGCATGGTAGAATTGGCTACAGATGAGAAGAAACTGAACGGAAATCCTTGACACATTTCGTTCGTCGAGTTCGATAACGGTGAAGTTGCATCGATAGGGAAGTTGGTTTCTGGGACGTTTGCGCCGATGGGTTTTCTCGTTGCATGGAAAATCTCGAAGCCGGCCCTTGCCTGGCTGATCCGATGCAGCACCCTGCTGGT
>JBJSWM010000567.1:0-990 GCA_046085865.1 Pirellulaceae bacterium | reverse complement strand
CAATGTGATTAGCATCCTCGAGCCGTTGATCTCACCAGCGCTGAAGTAACAGAATCGGGGATCTTTCAGGCCAAAAAAGAGCGTTTCCTGAATGGAAGTGCTGCCGGTCTTGGGCATTCCCAGATGCAAGATACAACGACTCATGATGGTATCTTCGTACCCCAAGTCGACTTGCCACTGGGATTGCGATCCAAGTCTCCAAGACGCTTCAGTTCAGTAAAAGTCGAGTTGGCCCAACACCAATTTCCCAGCAGGCACATTGGCGAAAGGAGCAGAAACCGCAAAAAGTAACGCCATCGACCTATCAGATTGAACGCTATCTTCGGCAGAATGACGACTGGAGAAAAAAAGGCCAGCAAAGGGAAGCGACGAAGGCAGGAACTCCATGGGGAGCCGCTTTTGGCATGGTAGGCAGCAGCAGCACGACCCATCATCGCATTGTAACGGAAAAACTCCCCCCAACCTTCCCGATTCCAATGGCTCACTTCGATACTTGGATCATAGACGGTATCCCATCCCAAATCGCGGACGGCTGATGTGAACAGGACATCTTCTGCCAACGTTCTATCGGGAAACTTCGCCTGCTCAAACACTTCCCGTCGGCAGTTCAGGTTGCATCCTATCAAGAAATTGCCATTTCGCACCGCGGGTTTTTGCGATGGAAAGTGATAGAGAAACTCGAGAAAATAGACGGCTGAGCCACTGTAGTTCGACCAGTTTCGGAAACCGATCGAACCTCCAACCGCGCCCACACCGTCTTCTTCCAGGTGACGGCTAAGTCTTTCGATCCAGTCGTCGGGAACGATACAGTCTTGATCCACGAACAAGATCGACTTTCCCTTTGCCAAGGCGACACCAAGATTACGAGCCGCTCCTGCCGTCGTCTGCGCACCCAAGGCGACGACACGCACACTGGGAAACTCCCGTTCAATCAATTCGACCGTACCATCCTGTGAACTCTCCACCACAATCACTTCGCACTGCAACGAC
>JBJSWM010000566.1:0-1738 GCA_046085865.1 Pirellulaceae bacterium | reverse complement strand
CCCATGGTTTTGCTGTTTCCCGTCGCCTGGATGATGACGCAAGAAGCGCTCTGGAGCTGAATTCCCTCTTTTCGAAGCGGCGCTGTGCATTTTCCCTAGGTGGCCTGGCTGCAGCCTGCAACCGATATCGCTGAATCTGCTCTTTCGTGCGGGGCATTGTATTCAACGTCGGTTGGTCGAATGGACTGTCTCGGATCGTCCTTTGCCGTGCATCGGAAGTTGACAGCTCTTCAGGACGGCTCCTGCAGTTTCCTTCGAAGTCGTTCGATCAACCGTTCCAGGCTGACTCGGATCTCTGCCTGCGTTCTGGCTGGCCCAGGTCGGGGTTGTACGATCAAGTCCATATCGACAGGAATTTGGTGGCCGATCTGTCGAAAGCTTTCGCGAATGCGTCGCTTCCAAGCGTTGCGAACGACGGCGTTCCCAACGCGTCGCGACACGGACAGCCCCAGTCGGCTGCGCTGTAGCTCAGTTCGAACCGCTCGGATGGTCAGGACCGAATCGGATGCCACCACGCCGCGCTGGTAGACGCGGTCGAACTCCGATCGGCTGGTCAGGCGGCATTCGCGAGGGAAGGATTGATCCTTCATGCCGGTTACCAAAACATGCCTTGCCGGGGCGACTGCGGGTAGGCGCTCTGTTGGCTTGCGATGGTTTGCACGGCAATAGGATCCAGTTTGGGAGGAAGAACCAAGTAGGGGTCGAGGAACAGGTCGCCGTTCTGTCCATCTGGCTTTCGCACCCCGCGTCCCCGCACTCGCAAGATGGTACCGGAGTTGGTCATCGGAGGCACATGGACCTTCAAAGATCCACCCGGTGCAGCCAGCGAGACGGTAGCCCCCGCGACCGCTTCGGAGATGGTCAGCGGCAATTTCGCATGAAGGTCAAACCCCTCCCGGCGATAGAATGGGTGCGGCTGGAGCCTTACCACTAGGTAGGCATCCCCCCGCTGGCCATCACTGCGCAATCGTCCCATGCCTCGAAGTCGGATCGATTGACCTTCCTCGACTCCTTCGGGTACGCGGACCCGAATTTCTTCCGTATCGCCGTGGTCACCGGGAAGCCGTATGGTTGCGTCGCCACCCTCCACAGCCGTCTTCAGGGGAACCGCTACTTCCAATTGAAGGTCGTGGGGCGCAGTCGATGAATCGACAGGATGACTCCGGCCCTGTCGTGGCTCGGCGCTTCGCCTCCCTTGGTCGCTGGAGCGACTGCGTCGCGTCTGGCCATCGGATCGGCTTTCCTTCGACTGGTTTTCTGTTCCACCAAAGACCTGATCGAAGTCAAACGTGTGGAATGGGGAGCCCTTGCTGCGTCCTCGAAGCAGTTCATCGAGGTCGTTCTCATTGACGCCACTTCCCTTTCGGTCTCGCTTCCCCTCATAGCGGAATCGATCGGGATCGCGAAACTTTCGGTCGTATTCCTCGCGCTTCTCAGGATGGTTCAGGACGCGATAGGCTTCCTGAACCTTGAGGAACATCGAACGGGCCGCAGGATCGGGATTGACATCCGGATGATATTTCGCTGCTTGCCGATGATAGGCTTTTTGAATCTCAATTCGGGTGGCATCGCGGGACACTTCCAGCAGCTCGTAGTAATTCAAGTCCGTTTTCCCGGCAGCCATGATGACATTCCAATCGACCCGGCGCGGTCGCGTGGTTCATTTGCCGTTGCGTGATCTAACCGCCGCCCTGATGCGTGATCCAACTGGTAAGTTTACACAGCGGTTATCTTTTCT
>JBJSWM010000565.1:0-1887 GCA_046085865.1 Pirellulaceae bacterium | reverse complement strand
AAATCGATCCCTCGGTGCCTCGCTATTGATCGTGCCTGGCCGTTCCTTCCGCAATGAGCGGCCGGCTGGACTGGGGCCGGTTCTCGGCGGAAGCGATCGCCACCGAAATCACCCCGTGGGCAGCTGTAAAATCGTAAGCGTGAAGGCATCTTTAGTTAGCCCGCCGCCAGTTGTATGCTTCCCGTCCCTGAAGAGGAACGGTCGCGATACCTCTGCAGCCAGCGCCGCAGGGCAGGGCTGGGAGGATCTGCCGAGTCCCAGGGAAGGCAATCGGCCAGAATCTCCAGATGGTCCACGGGAGTACTCCGCGGATCTAGCATGACGATCCAGCATCCGGCCAGTCTGCAGAGCCCACCCTTCGCGCCCCCAAGTGGCTCCATCCGAATCTGATAGCCGCAGGCTCTCGCTAGCTGAAGTGCTTCCTCCAGCAAATCGATCGTGTAGATCGGCCCGCTGCGAACTGCCTCGTCCATGCAGAATCTCCATCGTCCCCAATTCGAACTCATCCCTCGCCCCGATGCCTGGTCCGCGACGAAATCCTAATGATCCGTCTTTGGTGCGTCGATGGAGAAACCGGAGTGGGGTCGATACGACCCAACGATCAAGCTGGAAATGCTAGCAGGGTGCATTGGATGGAAATCCAGGAGCGGGAATCGTTGGAGGCGGAGCTACAGGGGCTGCAGGAGCGGGTCAGGGAGTTGGAACGACTGGCCAGCGTTGGGGAGCTGACAGGCACCGTCACTCACGAATTCAACAATCTTCTGATGACGATTCTGAACTACGCCCGGATGGGGATGCGGTACCCTGATACTGCCACCCGCGACCAAGCGTTTCAAAAGATCGTGGCGGCCTCCGAAAAAGCCGCTCGCCTCACCACCGTAGTCCTGGGGCTGGCGCGCCCTGGTACTGGGGAAATGGAGCCGCTGAAGCTCAAACCGCTCCTGGAGGATTCCCTTTTGTTGATGGAACGCGAATTCCAGAAGTTTCGCATCGCTTTGGAAAGGCAGATCGAAGCGGTGCCGGAGATTCTGGGGGACGCTTCACAGCTTCAACGCGTCCTGATCAATCTGCTGACCAATGCCAGGCAGGCGATCGCCGACGGGGGGGAAGTTCAGGTCACACTCCAAGCCGATCCTGCGACGAATACGGTGCAGTGCACCGTACGCGACAGTGGTTGCGGTATGACCCCATCCCAGATGCGGAAGATGTTCGATCCCTTTTTCACCACCAAAAAGGGGCCTGACAGCACCGGTAAGGGTGGCGTTGGTCTGGGGCTGGCCGAGTGCAAAAAGATCCTCGAAAAACATTCGGCGAAAATCCGAGTCGAAAGCGCTCCGGGAAAAGGGACCAGCATTTCGATTCGGTTTCCCGCACTGGCAAGCAACAAGATCGGAACCGAGCGCCAAGCCTCCTAAGGAAGTCCAACGGAGATTTCCGTGGACGGTGATCGAAGGCGGCCATGGGACAGGCTGTCACTTGGCTGCAGGGCAGGGAGGTCTGTGCCTTGTGATGGCCCTTTCGATCGGTTGTGGAAGTTGGTTGGTCTTCCGCGAGGGACAACAGAACTTAGGTTGTTCGTATAGCGTGTGACAACCTGGTCCCAGCGCAATTCGGCCTGGCAACTGTTGGCCAAAGCCCACGGAAAAATTCGACTGGATAGCCAAGCGAACTTTGCATGGGCTCCTTGCTCCCATCGCTTTCCGTCTTCGCGGCTATGCGCGAGCCACGAAGTGTGAGTGGCGAGAGATCGCAAGAAGTAGGGAACTCGATCCATTCCATCAGGCCGCACAAACCCATCGGTTGGTCTGTAGCGGCCAAGATACTTACAGATGAGTGGTGCGGGCATCACGTCCACTGATAGACCGACAGGCCTTTTAGGTGACGCAC
>JBJSWM010000564.1:0-1542 GCA_046085865.1 Pirellulaceae bacterium | reverse complement strand
GGATCCGCGCCGGCGTATTCCCCTTCGCCTGCGAGGAGTTTGGCGCGATGTTCTTCAAAGGTGTCGGAAATGTATTTGAGGAAGATCAGCCCAAGGACGACGTGCTTGTATTCCGCCGCATCCATGTTGTTGCGCAGCTTGTCGGCGGCCAGCCACAGCTTGGCCTCGAATCCGATGGTGGCGGTACTCTTGGTTTCGGATGCTTTCTTCTTTGCCATCGCCGGTCGAATCCTGGTCCGAATGGAATTTTCCCTGGGTCAGCAGTTGGGCAACGCTTGCAAGGGAGTGTGCCTGATCGCTTTTCTGGATGACCGTGGATTGGAATGTCACCGCAAGAAAGGGGAAGATGGAATCACTTGGTGGTGTTCGCCTTGATCCACTTGGCGATCGCCGTGGTACGCCAGGAGCGAATATCGCCAGACGCATAGCCTAGCAAACCTTCACGGTTTGAACATCACCAGGTCCATCATCGGGCGATCCCGAGGCACTTGCACCCAGGTGGTCGGCCAGGGGCCGGGTGCCATCGTGCCGCGGTGCGGTATTTTTGGGCATGGCGCGTTCGCGATCCCGCGTCTGGATGGGATATCTTCCCGACGCAGCCAAATACGGTCATCGAGATGGGATGGAAATGATTGGTAGGTCAATCCCACACGTAGCGATCATCGAAGGGGATGCCGTATTTCTCCAAAAGTCGACGGTATCCCGCCTCAAATGTCTCCTTCCAATGATGCTCCGCCTGATTGGCGATGTATCGCTCCAGAGCAGCCCGATGAGAAGGACTGATGGAAAAGATCCCGTATCCTTTTTGCCAATGGAAGTCGGCATATCGCGCTCCCTTGGTCTTCAGCCATTTGGAGGAGCCTGTTTTAATCTCCAAAACAAGGTCCGATGGCGAGCAGGTGCGAGGGTGAGCGATCAAGAGGTGAATGTGGTCGGCGACCGAGCCCACCTTGAGCAACGTTCCCTTTTGATTTTCAACAATGCCACCCAGGTAAGCGTGGAGTTCATCACGAACATCGTCGGCCAATGTCGGTTTCCGGTTCTTCGTGGAGAAGACCAGATGCACCAGGATTTGGGCGAGCGATTGCGGCATGAATTTCGCCCCTTCAGGGCTCCGGTTCTTCTAGGGGTTAATCGTTGGTTGAGGCGATGCCCTTCCGACCCAGGGCGTTGCCCTTCGGACCCAGGGCGTTGCCCTTCGGACCCAGGGCGTTGCCCTGGGCTATCTCATCATGCCGCGTTGCGGCATTTGCGTGCACGATGCCTCGCCGCCGGATGGCTTGCGTTAGACACTTTCGCAATACGACCTTCCAAGGGCAACGCCCGGCGATATCTCATCATGCCGCGTTGCGGCATTTGGGTTCACGATGCGTCAACGCCGGATGGCTTGCGTTAGACACTTTCGCAATACGACCATCCAAGGGAAACGCCCTGGGTGTGGCGATGCGGAGATTCATTACCCCAACCGCATGGATGTTATTCCGCATCCATCAGCGTCCAGCATCATTGGCCGCAACGCGGCCAAATACGAAAGCCCAGGGC
>JBJSWM010000563.1:0-1149 GCA_046085865.1 Pirellulaceae bacterium | reverse complement strand
GGAACTCCTGACCCCAGCTCAGCGGGCCGCGCTCATCGAGGACCGCGACGACTGGAAGCGTCTCTTGGAGACCGCATTGGACCAGCATCAGGAAGAATTGCTTCCGCTGTTGGCCGATCGCCTGTTGCCTCCCCTGGAGGCAGCAGCGTACCGCGTTTACTGGAAGTCGCAGGGGCTGCTGGTGAGCCAGGGGCAGATGAGAGCCGGTGGGGTGGAGAGTGCCGAACCATCGACGGAATCGGATCTGCAGTCGCCCGAGATTCAGTCGGTGCGTCGATTCTGGGAAGGCGATCCGGGACAGGCATTCCAGTCGGCCGTCGAATCGGGACAAAAACCACTTGCCGAGTCGATTGCGATTCGCTCGTTTCGCTGGGAACTCCTAATTCCCGATCTGCAGACCAGCCCACCCGATGGCACCCGCATCTCCGACTCGGAAACCTTTTCCAACGAGATCCGTAAGTGGCTGGCGATGCAATGGTGTGGCCGCAGTGAACAGGCAGCCAAGTGGCAGGAGTCGTTGCGAAGGGTGCCCGCAGACTCCTTCGATCCAGTCGCCTGGGCCAATCATCAGGTGGCGTTGGGCGAGGCGGAGCGAGGGGTGGAGGGACTGCAGCGGGATTTCCCCAGTCTGGCAGCGGCATGCTGGTCGCTGATGGGACGCACCGAAAAAATGTTGGCCCTGGTGGAGATGGAGGGTGTCGTCGACGATGCTTCGATGACCACCTTCGATTTCGAAACTTGGTTCATGAAGCAATCCAAATTGCTCGCCTCTCAGGAACTCAGCCAGGCAGGTATCGGCAGGTTTCTGGCGCTGATCGACGTCAGCAATACCCTCGCAAGGCTGGGACACACCGAATATGCCCGTCGGCTCGATCGCCTGCTGGTAGGCGTGGCGGGAAGCGATTCTCGGGAGTCGCAGTTGATGGCGGAGCTGATGCGGCAATGGTCGAGTGGTTCACGGCGCGATCGGGCGATCGAGCAGTCGAAAAACTGACCACCTTTAATGCCGTTGGCGATGTGCACCATACGGTTTTCGATAGCGCTAGGTAGGCGCAATTCATAGAAACCAAACATAGAAAAAGCCAAAAACACAAAAATCATGGACGTGATGCCTAACATCCACGGGCTTTGTAATGCGTTGCTTAATAG
>JBJSWM010000562.1:0-1063 GCA_046085865.1 Pirellulaceae bacterium | reverse complement strand
GGGTCATTTCGCCGCTCACTCCTTTGATTTTTCATACTCGGTCCGCCACGGCGGACGGTACTCGTTCTGGTACTCGATGCCCCTCTGTTCCATTGCTTCTTTTCGATTACGAGTACCATTTCATTGAGTACGAGCACGAGTACGATAAAAACCAGTCGATGTAGATTCTGTTCCTAAGCCACAAGAATTCCTGAAGAGCCAAGAAACCTGACGCGCCGGAAGGAACGGTACCGATGCATTTCCTGTTGTCGATTTCCCGCGTGGGACGATCTCTAGTGGGCAGACGCCTGCTGAGCCGATGCTTGCTGGTCCTCTCTGCAATCATCTATTGCAACAGCCTAGGCCAGAGCCAGACTCCGACGGGCTGGAGTGTGAAGGCCCAGCCTACTGAGGCCGTGGTGTTGCAAGGAGAAAGGCAGGTTGCCAAATTCTGGCATGCGGATGGTCCCAAGCCGATTCTTTGGCCTCTGATCGGCCCTGGCGATTGGCTGGCGACTCGCCAATGGCCGATGTCGGATGGAACCGCTGGAGAGAAACAGGACCATCCTCACCATCGCTCTCTCTGGATGACGCATGGTGCGGTCAATGGAGTCGATTTTTGGTCTGAGTCGCCAGGGCATGGGTCGATTAGCACGACCGCTCTAAGCACCCGACAGGATCCTCAGGGAGCCTGGTGCCAGATCGATTCGACCCACGACTGGATGGCCCCAAATAGCAAACGCGTCCTGACCGAGACTCGCAGCATGCGATTCTCAGGTGACGATCAGGCGACGGTGATTGACCTGGACATCTGGCTGCATGCGTCGGACGGCTCCATCGAGTTTGGTGACACCAAAGAGGGATCGTTTGGGATTCGTGTGGCCGAGTGGATGAAAGTGGATGCCAAACTGGGTGGCAAGATCACTTCCTCACGTGGCAAGATCGATGGCGATGCGTGGGGCCTTCCGGCCGAATGGGTTGATTACACTGGCGATCATCAAGGGAAGCGGGTTGGGATCGCCATCCTTTGTCATCCTTCCAGCTATCGTGCTCCAGGTCGCTGGCACGTGCGCACCTATGGCCT